>CAZMZV010000001.1:0-4983 GCA_964570975.1 uncultured Methanotrichaceae archaeon
GAAAACAAGATGAAAAACTTTGTACATTAGATCGGTAGATAAAATGGAGGTTTTGCTATGGCAGATGAGGTAATTTTAAAGGTCGGAGAGGCAAGGGCGTCCGATGTTGGCAGAGGAATCGCGCGTGTTGATCCCGCTGTCATCAGAGAGAAGGGCTGGCAGGCTGGCGATGTCATAAGCATACGCGGCAAGAAACAAACTGCAGCGCTTCTCTGGCCCGGCTATCCCGAGGACACAGGTACAGGCATTATCAGAATGGATGGCACGCTTAGGAGAAATGCGGGCGTTACCATAGATGAGAGGGTGCCTGTGAGAATAGTCCAGGCAGCACCGGCTGATACCGTTGTCTTTGCGCCCACGGTTCCGCTTCGCATAACTGGCGGAGAGGAGTACTTAAAGAGATACATGGAGGGCAGGGTCATCTCAAGAGGGGATGTAATCGAGCTCAACGTGATGGGCAGAAGGATCGACCTCGTCGCGGTTAGAGTTACCCCACCCAGAGATGCGGTTGTCATCGGAGATCGCACAAGGATCGAGCTGAGCGAGAAGCCTGCTAAGGAAGAGAAGATGATACAGCGAGTGACCTACGAGGATATCGGCGGTCTGAGTGCAGAGATCAAGAAGGTCAGGGAGATGATAGAGCTTCCGATGAAGCATCCCGAGCTCTTCGAGAGGCTTGGCGTGGAGGCTCCGAAAGGCGTGCTGCTACATGGGCCGCCTGGCACTGGCAAGACCCTGCTCGCAAGAGCACTGGCATCCGAGACCAATGCGCACTTCGAGACTCTGAGCGGTCCGGAGATAATGTCCAAGTACTATGGCGAGTCCGAAGAGCGACTTAGACAGCTGTTCAAGACAGCTGAGGAGAATGCGCCGAGCATTATTCTTATAGATGAGATCGACTCGATCGCGCCTAAGCGGGAGGAGGTCACTGGCGAGGTTGAGAGAAGGGTCGTAGCGCAACTGCTTGCGCTTATGGACGGCCTCGAGTCTCGCGGCAAGGTTGTGATCATCGGCGCCACCAACAGACCTGATGCATTAGATCCTGCGCTGCGCAGGCCCGGCAGGTTCGACAGGGAGATCGAGATCGGTGTGCCTAATAGAGAGGCGAGGCTCGAGATACTTCAGATTCATACAAGAGGGATGCCTCTCAGCTCAGACGTCGATCTCGGAAAGCTGGCCGACATAACCCATGGCTTCGTCGGAGCCGACCTGGCAGCGCTTGCAAGAGAAGCTGGCATGCGCGCTCTGCGGCGTGTATTGCCGGAGCTGGATCTGGAGGTAGAATCCATACCGGCCGAGATCCTGAACAAGATAGAGGTCACAATGGCGGACTTCATGGACGCACTGAGAGATCTAGAGCCATCTGCAATGCGTGAGGTTCTGGTTGAATCTCCCAACGTGCACTGGAGCGATATCGGCGGACTCAACCAGGCGAAGCAGGAGCTCATGGAGGCCGTGGAGTGGCCACTCACATATCCGAAGATCTTCGAGCACATGAATGCAACCCCGCCTAAGGGCATACTTCTGTATGGACCACCGGGCACCGGCAAGACCCTGCTCGCAAAAGCAGTGGCCACGGAGAGCCAGGCGAACTTCATAAGCGTAAAAGGCCCCGAGTTCCTGAGCAAGTGGGTTGGCGAGTCCGAGCGTGCCGTGAGAGAGACCTTCAGAAAGGCCAAACAGGCAGCGCCTGCTGTGGTATTCTTCGATGAGATCGACGCCATAGCTCCCATGAGGAGTTCAGGCACCGCCGATTCTCACGTGACAGAGAGGGTGATAAGCCAGATCCTATCTGAGATGGACGGCCTAGAGCCGCTGCATAATGTGATAGTGATAGCCGCAACCAACAGGCCGGACATAATAGATCCCGCCCTGCTCAGGCCCGGTAGATTCGATAGAATGATAGAGATCGGACCTCCAGATGAGGCAGCAAGGCTTGAGATCCTGAAGATACATACAGCCAAGAGGCCGCTTGCCGACGATGTCGATCTCGCAGATATTGCAAAGCGCACCGAGAACTACAGCGGCGCGGACCTAGCGGCGGTATGCAGCGAGGCTGTGATGCTGGCCATCCGGGAGTATGTGCTCTCCGGCAAGCCGCAGGATGAGGAGTCGATAAAGAACCTGAAGGTCGAGCGGAGACACTTCGAGGAGGCATTGAAGAAGGTAAAGCCGAGCCTGAAAGACATGCGCATAAGCTACAATCTTCCGAGATGAATAGCAATCGCCCCTCCGGGCATTGCTATTCATATAATCGGCAGCATGCCGGGCTTGCTGTAAATCGATCGCATCTTTCCGTCTCCTCTACAGCAAACTCGGCAACAGCCAGATTTTTACTATCACTCGAAGATGTGCACGGCTACTTCTTCTCCGGCGTTCAGACCCTCCCTCTCCTCGGGCACCAAAACAAAACCATCCGCCTTTGCGACGGAACTCAATACCCCAGCTCCGCTTATCATCACAGGCTCAGCTGCACCGTTCTTGAGCGATACCCTCGCGAATGTGATATATCCTGGCCTTGATGGGATCTTTCGCGAAAGAACCGCGTTTGTTTTCGGGATCGCATCGCTTAAACGGGCGAGCTTTTTGACCGCTGGCCTGACAAATAGATATAGAGATGCTAGCGCTGCCACAGGATATCCGGGGAGGCAGATCACGGGGGTATCGCCTACAGCGCCTATGGCGGTCGGCCTGCCGGGGGTCAGCCTGACTCCATGCACCATAAGCTCCCCGATCTCCTCCAGGACGATCGGCGCGTAGTCTCTCTCGCCGACGGATGTGCCTCCAGAGAGTATCACCAGGTCGGAATCGATGTGCTTTTCTATAGCATGCCTGAGTGCATCCCTGTCATCTGGTACTATCTCAGTTAGAAAAGGCCTCCCACCCCACAGCTTTACGTAACTGCATATCATCAGTCCATTGATCTCCCTGGCCTCGCCGGGCTTTGGAACGCTCTCCTTGGAGACGAGCTCGCTTCCCGTCGGTATTACAGCGATCCTTGGCTGCGAGAAGATCCTCACTCTGGCCACGCCAACCGCTGCCAGAAGCGCCAGATCCGGCGGGCGCAGTCTGTGGCCCTTGCTCACCACAAGATCACCTGCCTTCAGATCCTCGCCGATTCGGGAGATGTTCCTGTAGGGGGTGAGCTCGGCAGTCACCTCCAAAAGAGATCCGCGAGTTGCGGCATCCTCGAGCATGACAACAGCATCAAAGCAATCCGGCACCGCAGCACCGGTTCTTATCTTCATGTAATCAGCGATATAAGAAGGGGCGTTCGGGGTCGCGCCGCGCGTCTCACAGGATCGCAAGGCATACCCATCCATCGCGGCTCTGTTGAATGCTGGCAAGTCCTCCGGCGAGAAAATATCCTCTGCTAAAACCCTGCCTAACGCGCTCTCAATTGGATGCTCCTCAGTTTGATCGACCGGAGTACAATTCTCAATAAGTATGTCACGCGCGAAGGCAACGCCAGCTAGCTTTTTGAACATGAACGATCATTCTCTATTCCAAGCATATTCCATATTCTACTCATATCCAGATGGTCTTGCACAGCTCTTGCGACGGATTCAAAGCCATCGTCGCGAGAGACCGCTTCCCTTCTCAGGCCCCTCCTGGCGTAAAGATAATCGAGAAATGCGTTCCGGAAATTCTCGTTCTCGAAAAGGCCGTGGAGGTATGTGCCTATTACCAAGCCATCTCCGGCCACCGCACCGTCATCCCCGAAGGCATTCATCTCCCTGGAATAGGTAACGCCCATGTGTATCTCATACCCCTTCACGCGCTCTCCTCTGATCCTCCCAAGTATGGGTCCGTCTCCTGTTACCTCTTTTGTGACCTGAACCGTTCTCTTCTCATACGCATCAAATCTGGTCACGGCATCGATAAGTCCAAGCCCTGGAATCGATCCATCCATATTCTCTATGCCGCAATCGATTATCTCCCGGCCGAGAATCTGATATCCTCCGCAGATTCCCAGTATTGGTACGTCCTTCAGGGCGAGAATCTTACTGTCCATCCCATGTCGCCTCATCTCAACGAGATCCGAGACAGTGTTCTTGGTTCCCGGTATTATCACGGCATCCGGATTGCCGAGATCATCGCCCAAATCCACATACCGTACTCTGGCGTAGAGCTCCAGAGGCTCGAAGTCTGTGAAGTTCGATATCCTGGGGAGTTTGATTATAGCTATCTCCGGAAGATCTTTGTTCTGAGTCCTCTTCTTGTCCCCAAGTGAGACGGAGTCCTCAGATGGAATGTTCATATTCAGATATGGAAGGACGCCCAGAACGGGAATACCAGTCATATCCTCCAGCATCTTTATGCCTGAGGAGAGTATTGTGGGATCCCCACGGAACTTGTTTATAACCATGCCTTTCACGAGATCCCTGATCTCGGGAGGGAGCAGCTCTATGGTTCCGTATAGACTCGCGAAGACCCCGCCCCTTTCTATATCACCCACCAGTATGATAGGAGCTCTGAGCTTCGATGCAACGTAGATGTTTGCGATATCCCTATCGAAGAGGTTTATCTCAGCCGCCCCTCCAGCACCCTCAACAACGATATAATCGTACATTTTGCTCAGATCATCGATCGCCGCATCGACGACGTTCTTGAGCCCCTCTATATCTCTGTAATATTCGGATGCCGACTTGTCTGCCACCGGTTTTCCGAGGATGATGACCTGAGATGTGCGATCCCCCTTGGGCTTTAGCAGTATGGGGTTCATGAGCACAGAGGGCTCGATGCCTGCAGCCCATGCCTGGACAGCCTGAGCGATGCCCATCTCCCCTCCTGAGGATGTTACCCATGAGTTAAGGCTCATGTTCTGGGACTTGAACGGAGCCACACGAAGCCCGCGATTCTTGAGTATCCTGCAGAGAGCTGTTACCAATATGCTCTTTCCGGAGTGCGATGTGGTGCCTAGAACCATTATGTACTTGGTCATTGCACTGAGATCATAAATTCAGTCTTATTTGTCTTTTA
>CAZMZV010000001.1:5083-67964 GCA_964570975.1 uncultured Methanotrichaceae archaeon
ATTATGTACTTGGTCATTGCACTGAGATCATAAATTCAGTCTTATTTGTCTTTTACCCACCCGATTTGGACATGCCCAAATCAACCAAGAGCTCAACTATGGAATGAAAACGGTTCATCTTCGAAGGGATGTTAATGCCAAAGCGACTGAGATAAGCAGATGCCCTTTAGACACGTCCAATGCATCGGATCTCCCCGGATAAGCGCTGAGGCCAGAAGTTTGGATCTTTACCGCTTCTGCATGTCAGAAACACTTAATCCTTATTCGGACAGGTCCATACATCTGTCGTAAGACTGATAAATTAATAGATACAATTTATTTATGGTGATGATATGGCTGTGATATCCCCTGAGGACATAAGATGGTTCCAGAAGAGAATAAACCGCATGTTGGAGGAGATGGGCATCGACTCGAAGGAGATGCGCCGCTTTCAGGAGCGTTTGACCGGTTTGATGGAGGAGATGGGCGAAGTTCCACCGGTTGATATCGAAGAGAGGGATGAGGATATTGTTGTGAGAGTGGATCTCCCGGGCGTTGACAAGAAGGATGTAGAGCTTACGGTCGCCGAGGACGGTCTGAAGCTGAAGGCCAAAAGGGAGATCGAAGAGGGGAACTATTATCTGAGGGAGAGGCGAGGAAGCTTCGAGAGAATTATAACACTTCCCGCAGAGGTTAAACTCGAGGATGCGAAGGCGAAGCTAAAAGATGGTATCCTCGAGATCGTGATCCCGAAGGTGGTATCTCCGAGAAGAAGGGTGACGATAGAGTAAACACGATAGAACCCGGCCTTACGGCCGCGGGTCCATCTCTCTTACCTGCTCAGGGCTGGAAAGGTGAAGCATGTGGTGGAGCTTGTCCCTCTTCGTCTCGAGATAACGCCTGTTTATCTCGTTGGGCTCCACCTCGAGCGGCACGCGCTCCACTATCTCCAGCCCGTACCCCTGTAGTCCAACTATCTTTCTCGGATTGTTGGTAAGCAGTCGCATCTTTCTTATTCCGAGATCGAGCAGTATCTGGGCACCTATCCCGTAATCCCTGAGATCTGCCGGATACCCAAGCTTGTGGTTGGCCTCCACGGTGTCGCTGCCGCTGTCCTGAAGCTCGTACGCTCTGAGTTTGTTGGCGAGTCCGATTCCGCGACCTTCTTGATTCATGTATATCAGCGCACCGTTGCCGTTCTTGCTTATCATCTCCAGAGCCCGCCTGAGCTGCTCACCGCAGTCGCATCGTCGCGACCTGAATGTGTCTCCGGTGAGGCACTGCGAATGCACCCTGATGAGAGCATCATCCGCAGTCGGATCGCCGGCTATCAAGGCTATATGGCACTGCCCGTCGAGCATGCTCTCGTATCCTATCGCTTTGAAATCTCCATACTCGGTCGGCATGCAGACCTCCGCGATCCTCCTGACAAGCCTCTCACGCCTGATCCTGTATCTTATGAGATCTTCGATCGTAACCATCTTTAGCCCATGTTTCTGCGCGAATTCCTCGAGCTCCGGGAGTCTCGCCATCGTCCCGTCTTCGGCCATGATCTCGCATATTACGCCTGCTGGATATAGACCCGCGAGCCGTGCGAGATCGACGGCAGCCTCTGTATGACCGGCGCGCCTTAAAACACCACCATCGAGCGCCTGAAGTGGAAATGTATGTCCTGGTGAGACGAGATCTCCGCGAGTTGTTGATGGATCTATAAGCGTGCGAATCGTTGTAGCGCGATCGAATGCCGAGATCCCTGTGGTGACGCCCCTCTTAGCATCTACAGATATTGTGAAGGCCGTGCCCATGCTTTCTGTATTATACTGCGTCATCATCGGGAGCTCGAGCTGCCTGATGCGCTCGGCTGTGAGCGGGACACATATCAGGCCGCGTGCATACTTCGCCATGAAGTTTATGGCCTCAGGCGTGACCTTTTCGGCGGCCATCACCAAATCGCCCTCGTTCTCCCTCGATTCGTCATCCAGGACTATCACAAACCTGCCATCACGAATGTCCTTGATCGCCTCATCCACCGTAGAAAACGGCATGATATTGCGGAGGTTGTGAAAAATACTTAAAGCCTTTCCATCTCCGCCCGGACATGTCCGGATGAGCGCTGAGGCCATTGTTTACCGCTTCTGCATGTCAGAAACACTTGATCCTTATTCGGACACATCCCTCCGCTCTAACAAGCGCAGGCAGCAAGCAGACGGGCGCTGTATGGCAAGAGATCGCAAGATGCCTTAATATCTTTCAATCCAGCGATACGACCTCCCCCATAGCAGGAATCTTCACCCTAACATCGAACCGCTCATGTATCAGCCGGGCCAGCGAGTCCACGGCCGTAGTCTCGCCATGGTTTAAAAAAATCTGTGATGGGAAGCTCTCGAATCCCTCAAGCCAGTTCAATAGCTCGCTTCTCCCCGCATGCGCTGAGAATGCAGCCAGGGACTCTATCCTGGCCTTTACCTTCAGCTCCTTGCCCATCACCTTTACCTTGCCCGCGCCGCTCAACAGCTGCCTGCCCAGTGTGCCTTCCGCCTGATATCCGACAAAGACGATCGTGCTGTTCGGCCTTTCTAGATTGTGATAGAGATGGTGCAGAACTCTGCCGCCTGTGCACATTCCACTGGCTGATATGATTATATGCGGTTCTTTCCGGGAGTTTATGGCCTTCGACTCTTCTCTAGAGCGGACATACTTAATTCCGGGGAACTCCAGCGGGTTATCACCACGCCGGAGCATCTCCAGAGTCTCGGAGTCGAAGCACTCCGGATGCCGGGCATAGATCTCTGTTGCTGAGATCGCCAAGGGGCTGTCCACGAAACACTGCAGCCCACCCAATAAACCCGCTTCTGCATAAGAGTTCAGCTCGAAGAGTATCTCCTGGGTTCTTCCCACAGCAAAAGCTGGAACGACTATATTTCCACCCTGCTCGGCCGTCTCCTTTACGATCTTGAAAAGCCTCTCACCCCTTTTATCCTGGGGCTCGTGATCCCGGTCACCATAGGTTGACTCCATCACTAGCCAGTCGGCATCCTTAATTTGATAGGGGTCCCGCAGGAAAGGAGCATTTTGGCGCCCTATATCTCCGGAGAATATCAGCTTCTTACCTTTGATCTCGATCTCCAGCATGGATGATCCAATAATATGTCCAGCGTCATGGAACCGAACAGCCAGCTCGTCCTGTACAAAGGATCTACCATAACCGATAACACGGAATCGACCAATTGCACGCTCCACGTCCTTCTCATCGTAGAGAGGGGCATAGGGATAACCTCCCTCGGCGTGGCCTCTCTCCGCATCTTCCGCCATGATGTGTGCCGCGTCTTTTAGCATAATCTCGCAGAGATCCGCGGTCGCCGGCGTGCAGAAGATCGAACCTCTCATGCCCTGCTTTACCAGTAGGGGAATGCGACCGCTGTGATCAATATGAGCATGAGTGAGTAATACAGCTTGAAGGTCTCGTGGGCTGTGTCCAAAACCCATCCGATTCTTTTCAGAGTCCCTCCCTTGAAAAAGACCTGCATCGATGCCGATTCTCATGCCGTTATAATCTAAAACCATATGAGAACCGGTTACACCACCCGCTGCGCCATGAAATTCAAGCTTCATGTACTAAGATGAAGCATTCAGCAAGATTAAGCTTCCTAGACACATTCAAGAGATACCCAAATAGTGGCGAAAGCTGTTTGCCACTTCCGAAGAGATATATTCGCTTCACGATCTCCAGTCCTTTGCAGCCTTTTTCAGTGTGCAAGTCGATTCAAGCCCATGATGAGCCAAATGAGAATTGTGACTTCCCCTCCGGCCTGAAGACCGAAGTCTTCGCTAACCCTGCCCCCCATCTCCATAACTTACGCCATCTGTGTGAATTGTGGTTGGATCGCGCAGCCAGCAGGCCGTTAACATCGCTATATTGTGCGGTTTATCTCAACCTCTCTATCCTCGCCATGCCGTCCCACGTCAAGCCCTGGCTGTTGAAGGCATAGTATTTGCCGATGAGATAATCGCCTCTTATCCTAAGAACGCATCTGTAGAGTATCATATCATCTGTGAGAGCATCAAGGTAGAGCACATCATCGAGTATCTGACCTGTCACATAGATATTCGGATAACCAGCGGCAGTGCTACCGCGGCCAAATATCACATCTCTGTTCTGATAAAGCACAAGATCTGCAGTTGCCCCAGAGCCGATGTTCAGCTTCCATGAGCCATCTATTTTGTAGCTGCGAGGTGCTTGATAAGTGGAATAGGGTTTATAACCGGAACTCCACCTCCCAATCTTTTCTAGATATTCCCATGTGTGCTCGATATCTGGCATGCTCATTAGCAGATCGATTCCGAGGGGGTCTGGCTCAAGGATCTCAACCGTTGAAGTTCCATTCCCAAGGCTGCTTGTCCTTCTGAGATCCACCACATCGGGGCTCTGAGAGTGGCCGAGGATGATAACACAGAGGACCAGCGCTCCCCAGGCCAGAAGTATCTTGCTGAACACCTATCTCACCTTTATTTCGGTTTAGTCATTTATAATAAAAGGACAACGATTATATGACATCTATATGATATCTAGATGAGGATCCATAAAATACATATTTTTTATATAAAAATATTGTTGATATAAGTGTGCAGCAAGACGCGAGCATCTTAAAAATAGGATTTAGGAATCCTCGGTGGTTAAGCGCTTCTGTCTCCACACCTGGACCTGTCCGGATAAGCGTTGAGGCCGGAAATTTGGACCTTTACCGCTTCTGCATGTCAGAAGCACTTAATCCTTATTCGGACAGGTCTTCCACACATTCTATGACGCTTATAATGCTATGCTGGCAGCTTCCACGACGAGCCTGGAGCTTACCCTATTCGCACATCCGCAACAGCGTGTACGATACCCGGGGCGTACTTTTTGATTCTGTGGCATCCTAGAGGCTCGGCATCCCTTCCCAGCAGGGCAGCAGCATGCACGACTGGTCTCAGAATAGCGTCAGGATACTGCCAGATGGGAACAATCTGATGGTAATGAATGACTCCTCGTGGCTTAAGAGCCTCTATTCCCTTCAGCAGATATCTCTCTGTCACCCCCACCATCCCCATTATGACCCTTTCAGCGACCCCTCTGGGGGTTGCATAAGCACAATCTCCAAGCACGGGCTCTACTATATCCTCCACATGGTTAAGCCTGATGTTCTCTAGAAGGTAGCTGTAAGCGACCGGATTTATCTCTATGGCGATTATCCTCGAAGGTCTGGAATGAACAGCCATGGGTATTGCGAAATATCCTATGCCAGAGAACATATCAACAACAGTTTCGTTCTTTCCGAGCAATGCCATTCGCATTCTTTCCTTAATGTTCCCGGGGGAGAACATTATCCGCATGGGATCGAGCTTGAAGAGAACGCCATTCTCCTTGTGTATCGTCTCATGTGGCGTTCCGGCGATGACCTCCCTGCACGGCTCTCTGAACTGGCCTATCACACCATGGTCTGCGAGAACGCATGTGCACCTCGGATACAGCCTGAGAAGAGCAGTGCCTATCAGCTTTTTGTACTCCGCGAGCTGAGAGGGGATCTTGACGATTATAGTGTCCCCCAGAATGAACCAGCCTTTCGGTATCTGCTCTCTGAGATTCTCTGGGATCGAGCCGTTGAGGAGATCTGCGAGCTCTGGCGGCCTGAGATAGTACTCTGGTGCAGCTTGCTCTATAACATCCATCCCTGGGATAGGCGCGAGAACCGGTATCTCGACGATCCCATCTCTGTGTACGATCTTCCTGCTCTTATCGAGCAGACCTGCATCAAGAGCCTTTGAGAGGACACTCGCTGCTTTGGAGTTTGCCGTTATCACAGCGAGCCTATCGCTTCCGCATGTAGCTCTGGTCAAACTTCACCCTCTCGGATGTGACGTTCAATCGGAGCACGAGCTCGTTATCTTTCTTGCTTACCTCATAGCTTTTGCCATGTACGACAATGCCAGAGTCGTAATCCTCGGGCACCGCGATGCTCAGCACCACGGGCACATGCTGCCACTTCTCAGAGAGATCCACCTTTATGCTGGAGTCGGAGGATGATGACATCCTCACAACCGTGCCTCCGGAATGTGATACCGTCACTGTACCACCTTTTGCGCTCACCGCTCTATCGATGTTCTCCGGAAGCCTAAGCTCTATATTATGCTCTATGCCGGCTGGATTCTCTATGTCCAGTGTCAGAGCGCTCTCGTTGATGTCGTTCGAGAGGTAAGCGGTATACATTATATGCTCCACCTGAGCATTCGGGGTGAGAGGTACATAAATGAAGAATGCCCCCATACCGATGAGTAGAAGCAATGCGAGCAGAACCAGGCCGACCTCCCTCCGCGAGTATCTGGCTCTCTTCTCCTCAACAGTTTCCGCGGCTCTCAATTCAGCGGTCTTTTCCGGAATTATCTGCTCCTCAGAAGGCTTCTTTACAGCCTCCTCCACTTCCTCGTAAAGGGACTCAGCCACATCGTGCTTTGGTGGGGTTGCAGGAGCCTCTTTCTCTAAAGATACCTCCTCAGGAGTTGGAGCCTCTTCCGCGGCTTCGATCTCAGGCGCCTCCTCTCGAGCCCCCACCTCAGAGACCGCCGGTCTTTCCTCTTCATATGCTTCGCCAGCTGCCTCTTCTTCGGCCGCAGGCTTCACCTCTAATTTAGGAAGCAGGGGTACCTTACGCCTGCTTGGTAATGTGACCGTGCCGGCTTCGAAATCGAAGATCAAATCCGTATAGACACCAGATGAGTCGACGAAATGGCTGGCCCTGGGGATAAGATAAGAGACGCCGGAGATCTTGACCTCGTCGAAGAACTCCGTGTTCTTCATCAGCCTGTCCTTGAATGCATAGATCGCCCCGCCCTCCATCTTAGTCTCAACCTCGCTGAGGCTGGGGAATCTGTCCTCTGAGACGGAGAGCTCCGCAGTCGCCTTTGCATAGGCCTCGAAGAAGACCCGGCTCATCCTGTTGAGCCTGTTTGTGTACCTTCTATCGAATAGGAATGAGAAGCTTTCTCCTTTGAGCTGAAGTGGCCCCTTGCCCTCTTTCGCGAGCTTCCATGCCGAGAAGGAAACATCCATCGTATCAATACCAGCCCAGACCACGATAAGTAATTTTTGTTATCATGCCTGCCTACACTATTGATTTGAGATCGTTTGAGTCTGACTACCTAGCGACCTTCTGATGGGATTGCAGAACCCACATCTCCTTCAGCCCTGAGTCCTGGCTCTTATAATTGCCCTCAGTAGAGATAGGAGGAGTGCAAAACTCTGTAGACGTTATTGGTTGTTGGTGGGTGTGGCATAGACCGTTTGCTGGCTTGATGGTTGAATACCAACTTGAACTTTATGGCAGTCGAATGCATGAGGAACTCGCAGGATTTCAGGAGGCGTTGTGCCATTGGATGGTGATTACCGCGAGCCTATTCAGCGAATGAAGCATTTGATACCATGAGCAGTCATTCTAATCTAGGAAAAATCCCGGACGCTGGCGGTTTTCCGATGTTATAGACCTCATATTACTCTCGTATAAGAGGTATCTTTAAATTCGGCATCATCTAATGACCAAGATGATGAAGCGAGTAGGATTTGTGCTTGTGCTTCTGCTGGGCGTGGGGTTATACAGCGGATTCGCGACGGCAGAGCTGACCGCAAGCCAATGGTTGGATAGAGACAGCGTAGCTGTGGGCGAGACGGTCCTCGTAAATCTAAATCTGATCTACGCAGGAGAGAACGCATCTCAGGTAAACGTCATGCCCATACTTCCATACGGCATAACAAGCTACGGTCCAGGCGTATACACGCTTATGCTCTACCCAAGCCAGCCTCAGGTCGTATCATATCCGGTAACCGCTGAGCATGCCGGATATTATGATGTAACATCCTCTATATCATATACGGAGTATGGCTTCAGGCGCGAGCTGAGAATGGTATCGCCTCTGGTCGTTGTTGCTCAGAGTCCACCAGCACCACCGCAGGGCGAATCGCCCAGTCATCCAGAAGATAACCCTCCCAAAGATGGGCCAGCTGACCAGCCACCAGCTAACGACTGCATGCCACCATAGAGCGAATTGGGTCGTGTAAGTGTGATCTGTGTGGAACCAAGCAGGACTCGTTAGGTATTGTGCCGTCGGATGGATGTTCCTGAGAAGCCATCCAGCGAATCAATCCCACCCAAATTCGGCCGACCTGTGATCCGCCACGTGATGCGGATCGGCGCTGCTCAAAACACATAGAAGGCCGCAAACACAGGTCTTCAGGCCGGAGAGGTCACCAGCATTAAACCGCAGGCAGATTTTTGGGACCAGTCGCGTGATCATTCGACTGTGATTTTTTTAACTCCATCGATCTCCTTCAGCACCGTGATGAGATCGCCGGGAATCTTTCCTTCTGTTATTATCGTCAGTTTCGGGTCCTCTACGAAGAAGGGATCATCTGAGACGGCTTGACGTATGCTGAGACCATGCTTGGCCACTGCTATGGCGACATTGCCGAGGAGGCCTGTCTGTCTGGCATCGACAGGGGTGATCTCGATCACACCCAACCCAAGAACTGGCGCGACATCCGCGAGAAACGGCACAGATCTGACATTCCGGAAGATCTTCCACAGCTCAGGGTCATCGCGAATCGCCATCGCTGTGGTATCGACCACCCTTCTATCGACATCGAGCTCTTTGGCAATCTGAGCATGAGGTATCTCTATCGATCCGGACGCTACCCTGCCGCGCTCGTTTATCCGAAAGCCCCTTGACAGGATGAGCCTGACCACCTTTTCCTGCGCGGGATATCGCTTGAATTTGCTCAGGATCTGCTGCCACATTCAAGCGCCTCCATGCCTATCTGAACATCTCTCCAGGCGGCTCTTTTACATCTCTTCTGATGCGTTGCAGCGCGCCGAGGAGATGGCGCCGCTCGACGAATCTTGCGTCCTCTATTATAGCCTGGTGGAGAGCCACCTTGAGGATCTTGTCCACAAGATCCCTGCCTGAGAAGCCTTCAGTCAGCCTCGCTATATCGATTAGATCATCCTTCATCTCAAGCGGCATCTTTCCGGCGTTCTTCCTGAGGATCTCAAGACGCTCCTCGAAGGATGGCAGCTTGAACTCGATCTCCTCCTCGAACCTCGATCTTACGGATGAATCCAGAAGATCGATCTTGTTCGTCGCGGCTATTGTACAGACGCCGCGCCTAGCAGCTATGCCATCCATCTCTGTGAGGAGGGAATTCACTATCTCGGATACATCTCCTCTCAGATCCTGATAGCGCCTGTCCAGCGCTATGGCATCGACCTCATCTATGAATATTATGCAAGGTGCGATCTGCTCAGCCTTCTCATAAAGGCTGTGAATCTGTCTCGCCCCCTCTCCCACGAATTCTCCGATCAAGCTCGTCGATTTTACGGGCAGCATGGGCACCTTCGACTCGGTGGCCAGCGCTCTGGCTATCATGGTCTTACCGGTGCCGGAGGGACCGTAGAAGAGTATGTTGCGGGGGGCCCAGGAGCCAAACCTCTCTGGATCCTCAAGATAGCGCTTTATTATCTTGACCTTTCTCTTGGCATCCTCCTGTCCGATAACATCATCGAAGGATGCAGGCTCTATAACAACGCTCGGCTCGATCTTCTTCTCTACCACTATTGTTGTGTCCGCCCCGATGACGGCCTCTCTCGGATATACCTTGACGACCTTGAATGCGAAATCGGGGTAGAGTCTCCGATCAAAGAGATACGTGCCCGGTCTTACGAATTCACCATACCACTGCTCTTTTGCATATCTCTCGAAAAGCACAGGATCCGAGACGACTGGAGATTCCTGAAATGTGCTCTTCAGAGGATAGCCTGCAGGTCTAAGCAGCAAAAACCTCGCACCTGTGATGCGATTTCTCTCTGCCTTTCCGCTCAACCCTTTTACGCTGGTCTTCTGGATAGATCGCACAGATAAAATAACTCCCTCTTAAGATAGTTAAATGTATTGGATCGAGACTCGACCAGTCCGGATAAGCGATGAGGCCCAGAAATTTTGACGTTCTCCTCTTCTGCATGTCAGAAACAGTTAATCCTTATTCGGACACGTCCCGAGAATCGGACTGTATAGTCCCGAAATCTTTTGCTCTTACAGTCTCCCGAGTGGATGGGTAAGCGCAGTAATGTAGCTCAAATAACCAATAGCTTTAAGAGGATTCCTATAAACCTCCCTTTTAAGATTCTCGCTTGTTGCAGCACACTTGTATTAATAATATTTATATCAAAAAGGTGGGTTTTTAGGAAACCTCTTAAGGATTATTTATTCTTATACTCATATCTTATCTGGGGCCATTTGGCGAGGGAAAAACGGCGAATATCTCAAAAGCGCTCTCGCTCTAAGCTCTTCCAGATGTGAAAAAACCGCTGGATAGCTGTTATGTGGCTGAATATCATAGTGAGTAAAACCATCCAGCCGAGTATGGTTAGGCCCTCCAATTTCTCTGGATATAGCGCATTTGCAACAGTCGCGATGAAAAGAAATATCAGCCTGTCAGCCCTTCCGAGAATGCCACCGTAGTATCTGCCGAGGTTCAGAGCCTGCGCCTCTGTTCCTATGTAGCTCGTCATCAGCACCCCCACGATTGTCAGAAGCCCTATCTCCCACTGGATGTATCCGGCTAAGATTATTCCCATGAGAAACAGGATGTCAGAGTATCTGTCTAGGACGTGATCCAGAAAGTCTCCCTTTGGATCCACGCGTCCCGTTCGCCGCGCAAGAGCTCCATCTGTTGCATCTGCGATCCCATTCATCATGACCATGAGCGCAGCCCAAAAAAGCATCCTGTGATCCGATGCTGAGATGTAGTAAAATAAGAATGCGATCATGGAGAACGCCAGCGAGAGTGCTGAGAGCATGTTCGGGGTCAGGCCGACCCTCTCGGCTATCTCGGCGATCGGCTCGGTCAATGATCTCGATAAATCCCTGAGATCATCCAAGGTCAATCTCAGGATCCCCCAGCCAGTCGATGCCTCCGGGGGGCATCTCGATCTCTCTTTTTATCACGGATATCACCAGAGATGCCACCTCCTCCGGGCTTCTATCAGTGGTATCGATCTCATGCACCTTTGAGCAGAGCTCGAGGGCCTCGATCAGGATCAGATCTATCGCCTCCGCCTCGACATTCTCATCGATCTTGCTCTTTGGATATCCACGGGCTTCAAGCCGCTCTCTGAGCCTGTTAGGATGCAGCCTTAGAACTATCGCTTCATCTGCGAAATGGTGGGCAAAATGACCCTCGATGACCACAACATCTTCGCTTGAGCCCACCAGCTCCTTTATCTTCTCCGCAAGAGCATCCATATCCGCTTCGAGACAGCCGCGCTCGTAATCGAATCCGGCGCTGAGCCCAGATCTCACGAGCTCATTGAGATCGACGATCCTGAAGGGAAGAAGCTTCGCCACCGTGCTCTTCCCAGTACCGGGTGTGCCAGTCAGGGCTATAAGCATAGCTCTCGATACGCCTCCAGGAACCGCACGTTCTGCTCGGGAGTCCCAACAGTCACCCTTATGTGGTGGTCGCCTGCATCCCTGAAGGACCTGCAGTCCCTGACGATCACGCCCCGCCTCAGCATCCTCTCAGTTATAACATCAGATCTCTCTGATGTCTCGATGTACAGAAAGTTGCCCCAGGAGGGGCTTGCCTCGACGATCTCAGATAGCATGCGCTCCCTCTCAGCTTTTATCAGCTCAACTGACCTCAACATGTATTCCAAATCGCTAAGTGCAGCGATTCCAGCAGCAACAGATGTTGTGGTCAGGCCGAAGAATGGCGGAGCGGCTTTCCTGTATTCCTCCGCGATCCAGGAAGGCGCGATCGCATAGCCGAGGCGAATTCCAGCAAGGCCGAATGCCTTTGACATCGTCCTTCCAACCACGAGATTATCGTATTCATTTACGAGATCTATCATGCTCCTCTCGGCGAACTCGACATAGGCTTCATCCAGGAAGACTATCGCATCAGTGGACTCCACAATGGATCTGATGTCATCCTCGCCCATGACCTCGCCGGTCGGATTATTGGGAGAGCAGATGAAGACCATCCCCAGCTTCTCATCGCTCAGATGCTCCCTCAGATGCGACAGGCCGTGGGACCTTTTTACGAAGAGAGGCTCCGCTCCGCAGAGGATGGTGACGATCTCGTAGAAGCTGAATGTGGGGGTGGGGATCAGAGAGCGAACTCCATACTCGAGGAAGAGCCTGGAGAGCGTGTCTATAACGCCATCCATCCCAGATCCGACGAGAACCTGATCCTCGTGGAAGCCGGTGTAGGATGCGATAGCCCTCAGCAGAGAATCCGTCTCAGGATAGAGGTTCAGAGGCGCCTCAGAGATCGCTTTTTTCACCTTCGGCGATGGCCCGTATGGATTCTCGTTGCTGCCGAGCTTCACGATTCTCTCTGGAGGTATCCCATACCTTCTTGAGATCTCCTCTATACCCTTTCCAGCCACGTATGGTTTGAGGTCGGCCAGCGCGGCTCTCAGTTTAGAGTATCTCTCCAAGCACATCCACCACGCGATCTATCTCTGCCTTGGTGACCACAAGGGGCGGGACGAGTCTAAGTGTGTGATCTCCGGTGCTGTTTAACAGGATTCCGCGCTCTCGCGCCATGTCCACAGCAGATCTGGCATCCCCCTCGATATCCACACCGACCATCAGCCCCAGGCCACGTGTTCTTACTGGCAGCCCTCTCAACTTGGATATGAGATAGCTGCCCATATCCTCAGATCTCTTCACAAGCTTCTCATTTTTTATAGCTGTTATGGAGGCGATGGCTGCTGCGCATACCAATGGCCCGCCGCCAAAGGTGGATGCGTGATCGCCGCGCTGGAAGCAGCTGGAGACGCTCTCTGAGGCGAGCATCGCGCCCATCGGGAGACCACCAGCAATTGCCTTTGCAAGCGTCATAACGTCTGGCATGATCCCGCTGTGATCCTTTCCAAACCATCTGCCTGTGCGCCCAAAACCCGTCTGGACCTCATCGAATATAAGCAGAGCACCGTTATCATCGCATATATCCCTGGCAGCACGGAGGTATTCGTTGGAGGCCACATAAACCCCAGCCTCGCCCTGTACGGTCTCCAGTATCACCCCAGCGGTGCTTCTCTTTACGGCTGACTTGAGCGCCTCTGCATCGTTGTAAGGCACGAATGTGGCCTCGTTCAAAGGCCTGAACGGCTCTCTGTAATTCGATTTGTATGTCAGCCCCAGGGATCCCATCGTTCTCCCGTGGAAGCTGCCTGTTGCAGCGACCATCTCATATCTTCCGGTCGCCTTACGCACGAGCTTAATCGCGGCCTCGACGCTCTCCGTTCCGGAATTGCAGAAGAACACCTTGTCCATGCCGGTAAGCGACTTGAGCTCTTCTGCAAGAACGACCTGGTTCTCGGTGTAGTACAAATTAGATGTGTGTATGAGAAGCTCGCACTGCTTCTTTATGGCATCCACAACCATTGGATGGCAGTGGCCTACGTTGTTCACAGCGATTCCAGCTACGAAATCTATATACTCCCTGCCGTTCGAGTCCCAGACCCTCGCTCCGGAGCCGCGGACTATCAGCAGAGGCTGCCTGGTATATGTCTGAAATATGGCTCTAGCTTCTCTTTCTATTATATCCTTCATAGTGACATCCTCAAAACTCATGAACCTTCTTGTTACCGTTTTTTGATCGAATCTCCCAAAAGAGCTCATAAGAATCTCCTCGCGAATCTCAGGCTCTCTCTGATCTGGGCCTTGACATTATTGCAGGTCACGCCCATGTGTCCAGGATACATGCATCTCACATCTAGCTCGAGCAGTCTCTCTATCGATCGCACGAGATCCTCTATCGATCCGCCGAAGAGATCCGTTCTGCCTATATTTCCATCTGGAAACACCGTGTCGCCTGAGAATAGCATCTTCTCATCCCGCTCATAAAGACAGATGCTTCCGGGTGAATGACC
The DNA here is from genome assembly GCA_964570975.1 of uncultured Methanotrichaceae archaeon. Lineage (GTDB taxonomy): Archaea > Halobacteriota > Methanosarcinia > Methanotrichales > Methanotrichaceae > Methanothrix_B. The sequence goes on from CAZMZV010000001.1 coordinate 19,027, forward strand.
GGGTGTGTGGATGACCTCCAGCCTTAAATCGCCCAGATCGAGGGAGATTCCATCATCCAGCGGCACGTCTACCACGTACTCAGGCGCAGTATCCCCAAAAAGATATGCAACTGTTGCGAGATCATCCCCAACGAGACCTATCTCCTCTCTTGAGAGCAGTATCTTCGCGCCTGTGCTCTCCTTTATCCTGGGCGCCGCGGCAGAATGATCATGATGGCAGTGTGTTAGAATGATCATCTCCAATTCCGTAGGATCGATAAACTTACCTATCTTTTTTATTGTGGGCTCAAAGTACATGCCCGCATCTATGAGAGCGGGCCGCTCGGCCATGACCAGATATGCATTGCCGTCATAGGCAGCACCGCTAACCTTATGCACTTCGACCATCTAAACACCTTCTGGCCAAATAACGTCTGAATATATAATGGTAACATGACTCTGATGGATGATGCAAAAAAAGGACATATCCCTGATGCTATCAGGATGGCGGCAGAAGCTGAGGGCTTAGATCCCGAGATGCTGAGAAGAAGCATCGCGAAGGGGAGAGCCGTTGTTCCCATGAATATCAGGAGAAAGAGAGCAAAGGCACTGGCTATTGGAGAGTTCGTCTCCACAAAGGTCAATGTCAACGTTGGAACATCGCCTTCTCTCTGCGACTTAAATGCTGAGGTGGAAAAGGCGATAGCTGCAGTCGATGCGGGCGCGGATACCATCATGGATCTATCGACCGGCGGAGATCTGAACGAGATAAGAAGGGCTGTGCTCAAGGCGGTTGACGTGCCGGTCGGGACCGTTCCGATATATCAAGCGGCTGTAAATGGCGATCTCACCTCTCAGGGGCTTTTCGATGCCCTGGAGCTCCACGCGAAGGATGGCGTTGATTTCGTCACGGTGCATGTAGGAGTCAACAAAGAATCTCTGAGAAGGCTCAGCAGGGACCCGAGGCTTATGGGCGTGGTATCTCGCGGCGGCTCCCTCACAATGAAGTACATCGCGGAGACCGGCGAGGATAACCCCTATTACGAGGAGTTCGATTATCTGCTCGAGATCGCGAAGGAGTACGATCTGACATTGAGCCTTGGCGATGGTCTCAGGCCTGGATGCATAGAGGATGCGAGCGATCGAGCGAAGTACATGGAGTTCATAGCTCTAGGGGAGTTAGCTACAAAGGCCAGAGAGGCTGGGGTTCAGGTTATGGTTGAGGGGCCGGGGCATGTGCCCGCGGACGAGATCGAGACCAGCGTCAGGGCTATGAAGTACCTCACGGATGGCGCGCCGGTTTATCTGCTCGGCCCGATCGTGACTGATATAGCGCCAGGATACGATCACATCACAGCCGCGATGGGGGGCCTCATCGCTGGTATGGCGGGCGCCGACTTCCTGTGCGCTACCACCCCGAGCGAGCATCTCGACCTCCCGACGAAGGAGGACATCGTCGAGGGAACCATGGTTACCAGAATAGCAGCTCATGCCGCGGACCTGACAAAGCCTGGGGTGAGAGAGCGCGCCAGGGCATGGGATAGAAGAATGGCCGAGGCGAGGGCTAATCTCGACTGGGAGGCCCAGTTCAAAGAGGCTATAGATCCCATAAAAGCAAGAAGAATTCGCCATCGCAGAGGTCTCGATGTAGAGACCTGTACAATGTGCAGCGATCTATGCGCTATCAGAATCGCACGAGAGGCGCTGAAGCGGGAGAGGTCCGATGAACCTCGATAGTGTTGCGGATTCGATAATGCGGTATTTGAAGGCAAGTCCAAAAGAACTCATGGATCAGACGGGAATAAGAGAGGGCGATTTTATACCCATAGAGCCCCTCAAATTCGATGGAAGGATCTTCGCGGTGGATGGTTCCAACATCGAGATATGCGATCTCTCGGTTATCAAGATGAACCACATCAGAGCGGGATATGTGGTCTATCGGGGCAGCAGATGGGAGAAGACCGTCATAACCTATGACGACTTGTTTTTAGCGGACAGAATGAACTACATCGAGAGCTTCAGGAAGCCGCTGGAGATCTTCGGTCTCGAGGGGCTTGCTCTGAGCGGCTTGCGCGGTAGCGAGCTTGATAGGCTCTCGACGTATTTCAGAGAGCTACAAGAGTACGTGGCACTCAACGAGGCTCTGAATGAGATGGATGAAGGGGATCTGCTCCTTTACGACGGCGGATTTGCCCTGTGGAAGGATCGCCCCTTCGGGAAGGTTCTGGAGCGCATATTCGAAAGGGCCTCAAAGCGTGGAGTGTATCTCCTAGGCGTCAGCAAAAGCAGCTCCATCTACTGGGGAAGGGAGATCTCGATGCCCCTCGTCTACCACCTCTTCCGTTTTGGCAGAAGCATGCTTCCGGGAAGGGCATGGTATGTCAATCTCAGAGGTAAATATGTGAAGCATGATCCGCTTGAGGAGATATGGCGGGGAAGCGTTTGCATAGCGATGTTCCATCCGATGGGCAATCGCGCATTCAGGGTAGATCTCCCTGAGTATCTTGAGGAACAGATACCTTCTGCAATAGCGAAAGCATCTGCGTTCTCCGGATCTTCAGAATGTATGGGTTATCCCCACGCTCTCTTCAGGGCGCACAGGGACATAAGAATAAAAGCGCAGGAGGGCGAGATGAGCTGGATGAGGGTGCTGGACGCGCTCTCACCTTACATAAATATCTCAGAGCTGGATGGTGTAAAGGAATTCCACGAGATACTGGAGAGCCACGGCTGAATCATCCCTTCTTGCACGTAAATTTCGTAAACGCTCTTGGACGTGTTCGAATAAGGATCAAGTGTTTCTGATATGCAGAAGAGGAGAACGTCAAAATTTCTGGCCTAATCGCTTATCCGGACAGGTCCACGCTCTTGGGAGAAAACGCTCCTGAACCGATGTCAGCCATGGAAATGAAAATGCTCCGTCGATGGTGGCGCAGATGCATCTCTCGCCGTCGCTGGCCTGAAGCGATGCCAGCCATGGAAATGAAAATGCTCCGGAGGCATTTTCTTACACGAGATATCCTTAGACAATAGAAGTTACGCAAATCGTCTATAAATACAGGATCGACTCTTGGCAAGATAGCTCTTCGATAGAATATATAGAGGGGCCAGTGATAGTATGGATATACACAAAAGCAGCAGCATCTACCTCGCTATGATGTATGTTTATATAAAGTCCTATGAAGAGGCTATAAGCGATTTTGAAACCGCTGTCAAGGATACGGGGTTTGCGGATTTAGCCATAGCTGCAGTAAAGGAGAAGTTGCGTGAGAGGATAGATCGGGTGACCAAAGAACTGGAGACCATGCACTCCAGCTGATCTACCTCAATATCTGGAAACTTCTTATTTGTATTTTGTCGAAATTGCTGTAAAATTCTCTTTGGATCGATATACACTGCGAAATCTGCGATCTAGAATGAAAATGGGCTGTTTTGGTGCTGCGCTGGATAATTCGAATCGATGTGGTCTTCAGATGTCGATTCTTATCAAAACTTTGATTCGTATGAATTGGTCTCTGCTATTGGATCTCTGAACATCATTCAGCACAGCACCCTTTCGGAGGTATTTTAGTACCAATTCGAAAAGGCGTTCATACAGCAGAGTATCAGCAAAACTCTTTTAGAGCTCGAATACCAGTATCTGAATCGACTCCTTCGGATCCGGGTGAGAATCGCGGCAATCGAGCTCCTGTCCGTATTTAGACTGTTGAGCGCCTCGTTTCCCGATTCTTCCTATAGGAAGTCGCTCAAAACCAGTGGATGTGAATCCCTTGAGGGTAGTGATTTACTACTATGGCGAGTTTGGCGAGAGGGTTGTTGGCAATCTGCTCAACTACGCCGGTTTTTGTATATCGTGCGGCGAGGCATGCACACAATGCAGGAGTGGCAAGTACAGCGGAGCCGAAGACATCGTGGCGGTTTTTGAGATGCAAGATCCAGCATCACTCGGGGACTTCATAGATGATGTGGATCCTTTGCTTCCGGAGGTGCCGGCCGCTGATATTGCAATTGTGATCAATATCCATCCCGACATAATCTTCGGAATGCTCCCGCGAATGAGAGAGGCTGGCATAAAGGGGATAATCGGCTGCTCTGAGAGCCCAAAGGACATGCCTCTCGGTCTCAGGATGCAATTATCGAGCAAAGCCGAGGAGCTTGGTATGGAGGCCGCATTCTCGAAACCATTCTGCGCTATGGCTCCAGACCCTGAAAAGCCGAACATCGCAGCGTTCTTGAATAGAGCGATGATAGGCGAGCCGGAGATAGATATCCTGTTGCAAAGAGGGCGGGAGGGACGAGATATCATCGCCGCAGCCAATGTTGTGAGATCGGCGCCCTGCGGATCGACATGGTTTGTGGCGAAGCGCCTGATCGGCTTCGAGAAAGACGATCCGGAGCTTAACGAGAGGATCTCGGAGGCGCATCATGCCTATCCGTGTACAGCGAGCATGGAGATGGATCCCGAGATCGGGGACACGGTCCTCCACAAAGCCGGGTACATAATAAGGGATAAGGTAGAGAAGGCTATACGAAGGGCTGAAACTCGACGGTCCGGCTGAAGTTCTAATCGGGCGCATGAGATTCGCTTTCTGGATCTGACGATGAATCTTAAGAGGATAAAAGAACAGCAGATGAAGAAACAACATCTAAGAGCATCTCATCAAGAGATCAGCTTGGAAGAAAAGGTTTTGTAAGATAGAGTGGTTAAATAAAAACATGAAAATTCCATTCGCATTATCTATCATGCTCGCAGCCGATGATAAAGCGCATGCCGAAGCAAAAAGGTGGCTCGAAAAAGGCAATTCTCATTTCAATTCCGGCCGATACGAAATGGCGCTCGATGCATACGATCGCGCTTTAGGGCTGGATCCGACCCTTGTGGACGCCTGGAACAACAAGGGCATCTCACTCACATATCTGGGTCGGTACGAGGATGCTCTGATAAGCTACGATGAGGCTCTAAAGCTCGATCCCAAGAATGCATATGCTTGGAACAACAAGGGAATGGCCCTCGGATCCATGAGGAGATACCAGGAGGCACTCGCATGCTTCGACAAGGCGCTGGAGATAGATGCTTACTTCATAGGCGCGTGGTATAATAAGAGCTACGCGATGTCAGCGCTCGGCAGAGCGAGAGAGGCGAAGGCTGCGATGATCACAGCAAAGACCCTGGAGAGCGCGGCGAGGAGATGCCGTTGAATCTGGCATTCTTCCCCCTGAAAGAAGGGATATCGCTGCTTCCCTCTATGAGGCACGTCTTCGATAGCCGGGGATGTTGAGAGTCGTGTGACTTTGTCTCCCCATTAATACCGGAGTCTTTGCTGCCCATGCTCCACTAACCTAGCACCGCCTCTGGTTCACGTGGTTTTCTTGTACCCCCTTGATCACCGCTGAGTTTAATTTCTGAATCACATCAATGGGCATTCATGAGCAAGATCGGAAAATCGATAAGGCTTGAACGCATAATCGACAGGAAGACGAAGAAGACGGTTATCGTGCCTATGGATCACGGCCTCACCGTTGGACCCATACCGGGTCTCATCGATCTGGCAGCTGCAGTGGATAAGGTCGCAGAGGGTGGAGCAAACGCTGTCGTCGGCCATATGGGCCTCCCCCTCTACGGCCACAGGGGATATGGCAGAGATGTCGGCCTCATAATACATCTATCGGCATCAACATCTCTCGGCCCGGATACGAATCACAAGGTCCTCGTGACCAGGGTGGAGGATGCCATACGGGTTGGTGCTGATGGCGTCAGCATACATGTGAATGTGGGTGCTGAGGATGAGGCTGAGATGCTCCGCGATCTCGGAATGGTCGCGAGGAAATGCGACCTCTGGGGTATGCCGCTTCTTGCCATGATGTATCCGCGTGGCCCTAAGGTCAAGTCAGAGCATGACGTGGAGTACGTGAAGCATGCAGCCCGTGTAGGGGCGGAACTCGGCGTGGATATCGTGAAGACCAACTACACCGGATCCATAGATACATTCAGGGAGGTCGTCAGGGGATGCCCTGCGCCGGTGGTCATAGCCGGCGGTCCGAAGATGGATACGGAAGAGGATTTGCTGCAGATGGTATACGATGCGATGCAGGCTGGTGCCGCTGGCATCTCGATAGGCAGAAACATCTTCCAGGCAGACGATCCCACGCTCTTGACGAGAAAGCTATCCAAGATCGTCCACGAAGGATACACTCCAGAGGAGGCCGCAAGGCTTCGCTGATATCTCAAAGGCTATCGAAATCTTCCTCTTCGAATCGAAAAACGCTCATGACCTAAGGTCACCCATGGTAATGAAAGTGGTTCGGCAGCATTTTCGTACCATAATTCGATCGAAGTCGGATATCGATAGAGAATAGGAGGCCGCAAACTCCGGTCTTCAGGCCGGAGATGAGGTCGCAATCAATTGTTTTTTACTTTGGAGAAGCTATCCGAAGGAGCAAGTACAGGAGGAGGTGCTTTGGGGCATTTGTAATTTCAGCTTATCGGAGAGGCACTCCGGCTATCAGGACATCATGCCAGGATGTGTATATTGCCAAGCCGGACGTTCTTCAGACCCCTTCTCCTTGCTATCTCCAGGCAGCGCATGGCCAGGGATCTCGGCGTGAACGGCAGGTCTCTCATGCAGAAATCTGGATGAAATGCGAGCAGTGTGTAAGGGATGGATGGATTCAATGACGATAGGAACTCTGCAATGCCTCTTACCTCCTCCTCATCAACATATCCGGGGACGAGCAGAGTGCTAGCTATCACTAGTGGTGGTAACTCTCTGCGCTCCATAAAGCCGGCTGCGATGGAGATGTTCTCCAGAGTCCTCCTGTTCGATACGCCGGTCAATGCTCTGTGGACATTTTCGTCCATCGCCTTCAGATCGAACTTGATACATCCTCCAGTATGGAGGGAGAGATCCAGCATCTCGTTTAGATGGGCTCTGTTCATGGAGCCGTTTGTCTCCCAGCAGATCCGCAGGATTCTGCCAGTAGCCCTTTTCAGCGCCAGTCGCGATGCTCTGAGAGCGAATGGGGTCTGAGCTGCAGGATCTCCGCCGAAATAGCATATGCATGAGGTTCTCTCATCCACACCGTCCACAAGTTCATGGACGCTGCTGGTCTCGGGACGCAGAGTCTCCCGACGGAACTGCCAGTTCTGGCAGTAGAGACAGTTGAATGTGCATGCATGGAAGAATACAGCCAGATTTTTGTAGCCGAGCTCGGGGCCTTGAGTGTATGCATATTTAGGATAACCAGCACCGGTTCCTCCCGCGCAGACCCAGTCCCCGACGCAATTGGTCGGCAGAGGATCGTGGTACCATGAGAGCTTTCCCTCCTCCGAGGAGACGCCTGTTATCCTTCCACCCAAGTTGGTTCTCAGACCGCAATATCCCATGCCACCTGGCGGTATTCTGCATTCATTTGCGCATATGTTACAAGCCACCCCAGCAGGATCCTTTGGCGGATCTGCCGGCAGCCCATAAGCGGCTCGTATTCTTCTATGTGCGACCATCGCGATCTGAAGGGCGTTTTCAGGCTGCTCTCTTATACAACTGAGACATACCCCCAGTTCCGCAGAGATCAGGCCTGAAACCTTCCCGCATAAAGAGCAACGAGCCATGTGATCTCACCTCAATCGATTAATGCGAAGGTTGTATCATTATTGTATATTAACTTCAGCCTCTCAGCGCTGTGTTGAATAACGTTCAGAACTCCAATAGCAGAGGACCAATTCATACGAATAAAGATTTTGATAATAGTCGATATCTAGCGACCACATCGCCTCGAATTATTCAACACAGCACATACACCCAATTCTTCATAAACCTCCACCCAAATCTCTATTTATGCTTGAAGCTGCAAGAATGCTGGCAGACCTTCAGTTCGGCAGGGGTGCAGGCGCTGCGTTATTCCCCGATGGCACGAGATTTCAGCTCTCCAGCACGGGAAGGCTCAGATACCTTCTATGGGAGGATAAGCGGATAGCGACCGTGCGAGCCACGGACTCTCATCTCACCCTGAGCCTTCTCGGTGCTGCGAGGCTTCACAGCGCAATTCCCTTCCCGAGGCTGAGGGTTGTCGCATCTCCGGAGGCGATACCTTTCGTCTCAAGGGGCAAGAACCTCTTCGCAAGGCACGTTATTTATGCCGATCAAGAGATAAGAGCTGGAGACGAAGTTATCGTGGTGGACGAGAGCGACAGGCTTATCGCAACGGGGAGAGCCGTGCTCTCGCCGGATGAGATGCTTCAGATCAAACGGGGAGTGGCTGTATCGATAAGATACGGAATTGAAGAGCATGGATAGCCTAGAGAAACTGGAAAGGCTTAAGCGGTCTCTTGCTCGCGAAGATGGCGTAGTGGTAGCGCTATCTGGGGGCGTGGATAGCAGCCTGCTCGCCGCCATAGCGAAGATGGTTCTGGGAGAGAAGGCCTTGGCGGTGATCCTCGACTCGCCCCTGATGCCGCGAAGGGAGCTAGAAGATGCGATATCAATCGCAAAAACCATCGGAATTCGCTATACTGTAGAGGAGCATAAGCCTCTGGAGCTCTCGAGTGTGGCAGAAAACAAACGCGACAGATGCTATCACTGCAAGAAGTCCTCAGCTGAGATTCTCAAGAGCGTTGCCGAGCGTAATGGCATAAAGTGCATAGCCGATGGGGTCAATACAACAGACTACGAGGATTACCGGCCGGGTATAAGGGCATGCGATGAAGAGGGCATATCGCATCCGTTTGTCGAGGCTGGCATATCCAAATCGGACATACGGGAGATAGCGAGATACATGGGCATGAATTTCTGGAATAAGCCTTCTGCTGCATGCCTCGCATCGCGGCTGCCTTATGGAACTCGCATAACCAGAGAAGCTCTGAGTAGAATCGAGGCTGCAGAAGATATGCTGAAAGAGACCGGCGTATCAGTTGTTCGCGTGAGAGCGCATGGTGATCTCGCCAGAATCGAGGTTAAACCTTCCGAGGTCGATGTGATCCTCCAGCACAAGGAGAAGATCGTGAGGGGTCTCAAGAATCTCGGATTCGTTTACGTCTCACTCGATCTCGAGGGATTCAGAAGCGGTAGCATGAACGAGAGCACCGACCAGACGATCTCTTTTGTAGAATTGAATAGATGCCAGCGAGAATCATGACCACCAGCACCCGTGATATCCTCTCCGGCCTGAAGACCGGAGTCCTTGCGACCCCTACACCTTCATCTCTCTACACATAGACCGCAAACCTCGATCTTCAGGCTTGAGTGGAATCGATGCGTTGCTGGGAGATTTGAACACCGCTATTCAGGCTGGGGAAAGCTTTCGCATTATGCAGGAGTCTCGTTCCATTCCTTGATCTTCTCCCTTATCAGAGCCCTGCACCTCTGCGGATCGGCCGATACCATCTCCCTCTGAACCCACTCGGGCAGATACATTCGCACTCCTCCCAGGCCGGTCGAGACAAACCTGCTATCGCACAGGAGTATAATGCCCCTCTCGCTCTCGGCCCTTATGACCCTCCCCGCGGCCTGCAGACCTCTATTTATGGCTGGCAGAGTATATGCTATCAGAGTCCCCCTCTTCTTGCCGTATTTCCGTGTGTAGTATGAGATAACCTCCTTCTGGATATCATCGAAGACGGATAGCGGAAGCCCCACGACGGCCACCCCATTGAGGGCTTCGCCCTTGTAGTCTATGCCCTCAGCTAGCTTTCCTCCTGACACGCCGAGAAGGACTGCGCCCCTGCGCCTTCCAGCCTCGAAGAACTCCTCCAGGATCGCTGGAACCTCCTCTGCAGACCTCGGCTCTGTGAATATCTGCTTTCTGGCGCTTCTTGCGAAGCTGCTGCATATTTCTCGATAAGATGACATCATCGGATATGATGTGAAGAATACGGCGACGTTGCCGGGCACCTCCTCTATCAGAGCGCCGATATAGGCAGAGATGAGCCGCCTGTTGTCCGGATTCTCCCTAGCGCTCAGCTGAGTAGTAGCCTTCTCAGCTCCTATAATCAGGCGATTCTTCTCGGGGAAGGGATTTGGCAGGATGATCTTTCTGGCACGGCCCGCTTCTCCCAGGCAGTAGAGCTCGTAGGCATCTATGGGCGAGAGCGTGCCGCTCAGCATCAGCGTTGCGTTTACGTTATCTACAACCCTTCTTATCACAGGAGCCGGATCGATCTTCGTGATCTCAAGCCGCGTCCATCGCCTATCCCCTGCTGAAGTGGTGACGATCTTTCTCTGGTATGAGGGATCGTGCTCCGCTTCCTCCATCTCGCGCAGAAACATGACCACGGATGCGAGACTTGGCTGAAGATCCCCGTATAAAGTCTCATAATCGCTCTCTGCGAGCTTCATCTCGGCTATCGCAACAGCTATATCGCTCAGATATGAGAGCGCGAGATCGACATCCTCCACGCCTTCGTAGACATACTGCCTGAAGATCTCTCCATCGAGAAGCGCCTCTCCTTCCTTCGATCTGGCATCCTTCGTGGCTATGAACTTCTTGATTCTGGGTATGAGCTGCCTCGCGGTCTTTAGCCCCTCCCTCCGCCAGTCGTGATGCTCCTCTCCTAGCTTGGCCTGGCCCAGAGCCTTCTCGAACCTCTCGATCTCCCGCTCGGCCAGCTCCAACATTCTGGTCGTGAGCACCCTCGTGTTCATCTCCCTGACAGCGTCCCCGAGGTTATGCGCCTCGTCCACTATCACCGTGAGGCGCTCCTGCTCAAGATCCAGCCACTGGAGTATGGCGTCCTGAAAATCCGGGCTGAATAGATGGTGATAGTTCAATATGACAACGTCACTGCTTTTTGCATGGAGTGACATGACCTCGTAGGGGCAGGTTTTTTTGCATACGCTCTCCAGACTGTCCACGGGCACTATCCTTCTGCCCAGCATCTCAGCCGCATTTACCGCTGACGAGGAGTACCGAAAATAGACCTTTCCATTGATATCAAATGCCTCTTTGCTCCTCACATAGTATGGGCAGAAGGTTCTCTCCCCAGGTGTCTCCTCCGGTATTTCATCACGCGAGGGATCGTACACCTCACTACGACTCCTCTGGAGCTTGGAGGCCATGTAGCTCTTCGATCCCTCTCTGAGCCTCATGCAGGCGTAGTATATGCTCTCCCCTCTGATCTCATCCGCAAGCGGACATGCCTTTTGCTTTCCTATGAGGTATGAGACCGTGGGTTTGTGTCTGGTGTTGGACCATATCCTCCCTAATTCAGCTAGATATACGCCTATCTGGCTCACAGTTCTGATGGCGACTGCTATCTTTCCCGGTGCGGCTGCAAGCGCGGCAGATATACAGCTGGTCTTTCCAGAGCCGGTAGGCGCGTCTATCATGAGAACCGCATGGTTGCCGGTTGAGACCGTCTCGTAGACCGCATCGAGCATCTTATCCTGATGGGGTCGAAGCGATGGATAGGGAATATAGTCAAGATACACAGCCAATCCCCTCGATCTTTTAGAAGATAAAACCTTGCTGCAAGAGCTTGTTCATGTAATACTAAAGAAAGATGATAGTGTCGTCTGATACGAGAACGACTTTGAGTAGCTCTTCCATTCGATCGCCTTTGTTCGCATTCGATCCTCAGCGGATCTTATTGCGGCATCCAGCGAATCGAATCTCTCAGGCTCGGATGCAAGCGCCGATCTTGCTGCATCCCTGACGACCCAGACGCCGAGAGGTGCCCAGTACTCCTCTGTTATCTCCCGGAGCGCCAGAACACGCGCTTGCCTTCCAGCCCTGCAGAGGTGCTCCAATACGGGAAGACGTGCCGCATAATATCCGCCTGCCAGCGGGCTGTAAGATTTCTTGCCTGCCGGCCCCTCCCTGTCAGAGCCAATCCATCTCCTCTCTGGCGACCACGCTGATCCCTGATGCCATATCTCTATGAGCTCGAACGAATACGCGCCCGGCATCAGTATTATCTCGAAATGGTTGCCGAGGATGCCGCCGGAGTAAAGCTCGTAACTCCCGAGCTCTGGCATGTCGATAATGCGATCGCGCAGGGCATTGCCTATTATATCATCAGATGCTGTTATCGCCCACCTCGTCGGAACAAGCCTGCGATCTCGTCCCAAAAGCCCTATGGAGAGAAGCCTCGAGAGGTATTCCACTCCAACTGAGGATCTGTAGAGCTCATAGGCTGCATCATGCGTCTTCACATCCGTATCGCCGATGATCCTATCGACCTTCCTTGGAACAGCGGGATTGCCTGTTATCTCTATATCCTCAACCCTACCACCTGGACCCATAGGCGATAGAACGCCATCGAAAACCAAGCGACCTTCTGGAGGTTTTTCGAATGCGACCTCTGTCTCGACAGGTAGGCTCGACATGGCGATGAGCTGCGCATTCTCCAGCAGCCTGCCCTGTCGCCGTGCATCATCAACATGCACCACCAGCTCAGACCTGATCATTCTGGTTCTCTGCGAGATGATCTCCTTTATATCGAGAGGGACATCTTTTGAGATCTCGCCAACTGGCAGCAGCGGACCTGCTCTGACGATCGGATATCCATGCCTTCCGACGAAGATCTCGGGCGGAGATTCCCCTGCCAGTCTCTCCCCTAGGCGTGGGAGCGAGACTAGATTCTCCATTTTCACCAACAAAGGACATACAGGTCGGCCGCAGAGGCCGCGGCCTTTACATGTTATGCACTTCATTCTACATCAATATCTACGACGAGGCTGTATTTGAAGGTGGACGTCACCTGGCCTGAAGTAGCAGAGAGGAGATGTAGAGAGGATAGACCATAAAAACGTCATAGAGGCATAGTGTATGGCTATTTATGAAGAACCTCGGTATGCAATCGCCGACAAACCAACATCAAAAGGTTCAGGAGGGTTTAGCCCCCTCTCTGATCCTCTCTATATCCCTCCTGAGATCTTCGCTCATGCTCACGCCCTCGAGGTCTTGCTGGGCCAATCCCTGCAAGGTCGCTCGGTCGTACTTTATGCCGTCCAGCTTGGCCCCACTTAGCTTCACATTGGTGAATCCGACCGAGTTGAGCTCGGCGCCTCTCAGATCGGCTCCAATCAGGCTAACGTTTGTGAGGAATACACCGATCGCCTTTACCCTTCTCAGGTCTGCCCTGCTCAGATCGGAATTCTCGAACATGACCCCTTTCAGGATCGCGTTCTTAAGAACGCTCGCTTCCATTCGGGCTCCATCTATGTAGAGAGCCTCAAAACGAGAATTCGAGAGATCTGCATTGCTTAAGTCTGCATCTTCGAGATTGACCCTATGAAGTACTATATCGTTCATCTTCGCGCCTGTGAGATTCGAGCCGCTGAAATCGGCATCATCGAGCTTTGCATCCGTGAGATCCGCATCTCTGAGATCCGCTCTGACCACATATGCTCTTATGAGATCTGCACCGCTCAGGTCGGCCCCGCTCAGATTGGCTCCGAACAACTCCGCTCTGGTGAGAAGACTTCGTGACAGCCTGCTCTTGCTGAGATCCACCCAGTTCGCCCTTACGCCGAGCATATTAGCTCTTGTCATGACCATGTCATTCATCATCGCCTGGGTGATCTCCGCGCCAACCAGCCTGGCACCGCTCAGATCCGCGCCTTCCATTAAGACATTGACCAATCTGGCGTTGGTCAAATCAGCTCCTCTCATATCAGCCCAGGAAAGATCGGACCCTGTGAGATCGGCGCCTTTAAGGCTTGATGATACCAGAGAAGCGCCTCTTAAGTTCGCCTTAAAAAGCATAGAAGAGTCAAGCTTTGCATTGCTCAGGTTCGCACCGCTCAGATCTGTGAAAAGCATACAGCAGCGTCTTATATCTGAGAAGGAGAGATCCGCGCGCGAGAGGTTCGCACCAGAGATATTCGAGCGCTTCATAATCGCGCCGACGAGCACAGAGCTTGAGAGGTCTGTATCTCTCAGTACAGCATCCTCCATTGATACATTTCTTAGAGTCGTGGATCTAAAGATCGCGCGATACATATCTATTCCTGAGAGCTCCGACTCACTGAAGTCCGCACCTGAACAGTTCGCATGCCGGAGAATAACACGTGAGAGTAGGGCGTTTTTTACAGATGCACCCCTCAAGTCGCAGCCGACCATGGTAGAGCCATTTAGAGTCGCTCCATCCATCGTCGCATCGATCAGAACTGCGCCGTTAAGGCGAGCATTCTCGATACAAGCTCCGCTGAGATCCGCGTCGCTCATATCGCTTCCTATGAGATTGGCGCCAACGAGCATCGAGCCTCTCAGAATCGCCCCCACGAGCTTTGAGCTGTGAAGATCGGCCCCCTCAAGATCCGCGTAACTTAAATTCGCATAGCTCAGATTCGCATCGTATACCATGCTGTACCTGAGATGTGCACCCGTGAGATTCGTCTTGCTGAGATCCGAGCCGTTGAGGTACGTCTGATTTAGACTCGAGAAGCTTATGTCATGCCTGCTGAGATTCTTCCAGCTCAGGTCTGACCTGTCATGGAAAGGCTGGTTTATTATAATGCTACCTTCTGGTACAGAGCATGGGGATATCCCGAACCTTCTAAGCTCCACTATATCGAACATGTATACATTTGGGCTGTTATCGATCACAGGTATGCTGTCAGGATCCTCGCCGCGCAGAATTCTTGCAGCTATTTCAGCGGCCTTCTCGCCCTGTGCCTCTCCACTGCTAAGATTACCACCGATGATTCCATGCCCGAGACACATCTTCCAGACGCCATAGACTGGGACAGGGCTTGCCTTTCTCACGAGCTCGGCGCTCTCCTCGTAATTGAATATCTCTCCTTTAGCATCCCTGTTAAATGTCAGAAGCAGAACAAGCGCATCCTGATCTAGCTGCGAGAGATTCTGTCTCAACTCCTCTGCTGTGAGGTTATCGAGAACTGCGAATCTCGTCCTGTTGAACCTGGGAATCACATTATCTAAGATTCTCCGGTTTGCTCTTCCTGTTGTGGAATTGTCGTTTACAACCACTATCTTCGTGGCATTGGGATGAAGCCTGAGCATGAGGTTTATCGTGTCTTCAATGCTCACGTTGAGAAGTACACCTGTGAATCCCCTGACGCCTTGTAGCATGCTTGAATCGAAGTTCTTCACGCCACAGAAGACGACGGGGGTTCCTGGAAAGAGCTCGTCTCTATTTTTTAGAAGGAACCTGAATGCATCATCATCTGAGGAGATTATGACATCGAAGTGCTTGTTTCTATACCTCTCAGCGTACAGCTCCTTCAGCTCCTCCAGACGGGCCTCGCTGGGGTACAACTTCTTGGTGTCCATGTACTCGACTGTGAGGTTCGCAGATGGTCTATCGATGGCAAGCCTGAGGCGCACGCCGTTGGTCACATCATCTGTCCAAGCCATTCCAGGATTGTAGGAGTTTATCAGAAGCACCTCCTCAGATCGAACTCCTGTAACAAAGAGCAGAAGCAGAACTGCAAACAAGAGATGTATCCTCATGCCCAACACCATATCTACTTTCAAAAAGCTGGTATTAAGACTTTATCAATGCAGTGCTGTGTCGGATGATGTTCCGAGATCCAATGGCAGGGGCCAATTCACACGAATCAAAAATCTAATAAGAATCGATATCTTGCGACCATATCGCCTCGAATTGTTCGACACAGCAAATACCGGACCTGTCCGGATAAGCGCTGAGGCAAGAAATTTGGACCTTTACCGCTTCTGCATATCAGAAACACTTGATCCTTATTCGGACAGGTCCCAAATACCGGAGAAAATTTTTATAGGATAGTTTGAAACCATTTCATGAATGTCTTTGCGCTATTGCCTTCTATGCACAGCCCTTCTGGTCGCTCTTCTTGTTCTTTTATCGGATATAGCTCTATCCTGGCGGAGCATGGAGATCGTTGAGCATGATACAGGCTGGACCACAGGAAGACGGTTTACAATGAACCTCTCGATGGACCTCTATGGATATGCAGTCGGCTCAGGAGATCACAGCAGATATACAGAGATCGATATGAATCACGTCAGCATGCATGAGCGCATATCCTCTAAGAAGGGCAAGATGGAGTCCGAGGAGCGCATAGCTCTAGAGGCAGCTGGCGATAATGTAAATACCACATCTTCTCTGGTCAAAATACCCGGGACGCAGAATTATGTGCTCTCAGCGAACGAGATCTGGCCGGTATCTCTAAGCGCATCCCGCATCATGGATTACAGAGGCGCTGGGATCTCGGACAGAGAGGTATTCGGCAACAACCTGGATTACGTAGGGACATCATATCTATACACAGAAGATCTGAGAAAAGAGCGCGTATGCGGGATGGATCTCAGAAGCGCCTGGTTCCAGCTGGAAATGAACGATTCCACAGATACCGTGATATCGGATCTCTTCCGTCCGAACAAGGATATATATTATACCATAAAATCGCATTCCACAGGGCTGGTACATCAGAGGTACAAGCAGTACTCGGATAAAGCTCCAGCCCTCGAGGGTTTCGAATCATACTGGGGAAGCTTCGATATAAGTTCGACCATCGACATGAGCGCTAGGGGCAAGAGGCTTGCTCTTGAGGAGTCATATGTGGGGAAGAACACTTATGATGCTGTCGCTGTAGAAGAGGTTCCGCCAGAATGGCTACCGTGCTGCGTGCTAGATCCTCTTTATTTAAGATACAGCTGTCTATGGAGTTGCTCGGTCAGAGGTGGCGAATGAAAAGCATACTGGTGGTTTTATTTGTCCTATTGGCAGGGATGTCGAATGCATCAGCGTACATCTCGATGCAGTACAATGACGGCATACCGGAGGATGGTATATGGCTGGGCGATGGCCGGGGGCATGCGGTGCTCTTCTCGCCTCCAGATAATTGGACTCTATCCAAGATCGCTGTCTGTGGGATGTTAAACAGCGAGGGTGTCTTCATACTGGAGGTATGGGATAAAGATCTCAACCTGATCCATAGAACAACAGATCTCGCCGGCGCTTATTTCGGCCGCAACCTCAGCTGGGCTGAGATAGACATTCCGGATGTTAAATTAAACGATACGTTCTTCATAGTGCTCTTCGAGTTCTCGACGATCTTTGTCGGTATCGATGAAAACACCACGTTAAATCGCTCTTTTCTGGCAGGCAGAAACCCAAATATGCTTTTGAATCAGCTTCAGGAGGGCGAATGGATGATAGCGGCTCTCGGTCGGGTCTCATCGCGCCCGCCATCGATAAAAGCATCGTATCATGATTCCCCCGATGGCGTATCGATCGAGGCGATCGCCACGGATCCAGATGGCGATCTTACAGGCGTCTCTCTCTACATTATAGATAACGAGAGCAATGAGGTTGTATGGATGGATAATGCCGCTGCGAGCGGAAATGAATCTGTGGTCGGGTTTCTCTGGCCTAGGATAACCTACAGCGTCAGCAACGGCTCAGATAGCGTGTTTCCGCTTGTTGCTGTTAAGACGAAAGAGATCGATGAGAACCTCTCCAGGTATCTGCGCTACTCTGCTCCATGCCTTCTAAACATAACAGAATCGGGGCCGTATTCAGATGCCCTGGCGTATTTCGGAGAGGACTACGAGTTACATGCGCTCGAAAGCACCGACGGCTTTATCCATTACCTCTCAGAGGAGCTCTTCAAAGCCATAAAGCCAGGAGCGCGCTACTCCGATTATATAAGGAATAATATAACGATCATCGAGGGGAGAAGCTCTCTCCGATTCCTCTCGATGGGCGAGACTCTGAGTTTACACCGGCCGTTGTATCTCACCAGATCCCCACTGCATCATTACGATCTGCGATTGAAGAAAGAAGCGGCAAAATCAAATTACACCATCCTGCTTATTGCTTCCGATGTTTACGGTAATACCGCAAGAAGTGCTCAGCCTATGTGAACTCTCCAGCTTCAGGCCGGAATCTTCCCGATGTATCTAAAGCTATGGGATTTATGCATAAGAAAGGAATAGCTACAAAGCGTGTCCCTCTGCCAGTATCTGATCCAAAGGCTCGACGGGCATTTGCGTACTGCATCATAAACGCAGCATCTTCTCACGTATCTCTTTGAAGCTCCATCGATGGCCTCTGTTGATTCCTGGGCATCTCGCGGCCTCTGAGAGCCATGACTCTCTGCTCTTAAGTATCTCCGGCCAGAAGGGATAGCTTCTGCATTGGAGAGGTCTCACCGGATATATGGAACAGCGATTTCCTTGAAGCATTATGCAGCTCATGTCGATCTTATCTCTCATGACGAATCCATGCTCGCATTCTATAAGAAAATCTCTGATCAGCATATCCTCTTGAACATTCAGGAAATCCGCAATCCTTCTGCACTCCTCGGCTGAGAGCCAGACGATTCCGGGCTCGCATCTGCAGCATCTTCCGCAGAGCGTGCACTCGAACTTCAAACCATCCCTGTACCAGGGTTCTGTCTCTCGCTTTATATCCTGCACACTCCACATCAGAAACTGTTGGCTCGTCTAGTCTATGCTCGACTGAGTCTATATATCAAAGGACAGAATCGCCGATCCATCTCAGATATGGCGGATGTCCATCTGCTATCTCCAATGCGATTATCTCCGGCAGCTGGTAACTGTGGAGCTCCAAGATCTTCTCGGAGACCCTATGAAACATATCTGATGTTGTTTTGATGAAAAGCATCTCCTCATCCTCACTAGAGAGCTTGTTCTCCCAGGTGAAATGTGATCGAACTGGGAGTATGTTGACGCATGCTGCCAGACGCTCCTCCACGAGAGCCCTTGCTATGCGATCCCCATCCCCTCGTGGAGTTGTGGTTATTACGAGGATATATTCACCCATCTTCCGCCCCTCTCTGTGAGCTCCTTCTTCCATATCGGCACCCTTTTTTTAAGTTCATCGATAACATACTCGCATGCCTGGAACGCCTCCTTGCGGTGGGGAGCAGTGCATATTACTACGAGTATCACCTCGCCCAAAGATAGGCGCCCTCTTCGATGCGCGATCTCAAGAGAGATAACGTCAAATCGCTCTATAGCTTCTTTTTTTATCTTACCAAGCTCCTCCAAGGCGGCCTCCTCGTAAGCCTCAATCTCAAGCCCGGTGACATCTGGATCTGCCCGAACGACTCCAGCGAACATGACCACAGCGCCTGCATCAGGACTTATCGACCTGCAAAGCAGATCGGCCACATCAATCGCATCATCTGTTATCAAACAGCGACCCCCTTTCTGGCCTGAAGACCGAAACGCATGCTGTTCTCTATCACCACATGGCTTCTCTCATCTCTCGAGCGGATCCGCCTCTTTTCAGCGACTCCCTCTTCGGCCTGAAGTCCAGAGTCTGCGCCCTGCTATTATCTATCAACCGCCTGCCACAGGTGGAAATATGGCGATCTCGTCTTGATCCGAGAGCCTGGTATCAAGATCGGATGGTATATCCAATCTCCTGCGGTTTACCATTATTATAAAATAATCCCTGATCTCGCCGGACTCGGTGAAGACAGCCTTCTTCAGATCCGGCTTCATCTCGCAAAGGCGGCATATGAGATCCGATACATTCGAACCATCCCCGAGCTCCACGCATACCTCCCTTCCGAGGATCTCCCTGAAGCTGGCGAACGCCTTGATTTTTATGATCATATCGTCACCTCGAGATCATAGCCTGTGCATTCTTGTTCTCATCGCCTCTTCAGCGATCTCAAGACCTCTTCTCTTCCGAGTTTCCTTACTCGTTCTGCTTCAGCAACATCGACGTGCTTGAGAACAAAGGTCCCATGGCACGGCTTGGTGTAGGGAAAGATAACGCTTCCGTCCTTCATAATGCCTATGGCTATCGGTGGCACTCCTATGATATACTCTCCGAATAGCTTGAACCCCGGCTGGAAGTAGTAGTACTCATCGCAATTAGACTCTATGTACTCCCTGGCCTCCTTGAAAGAGATCCCCCTGAGAAGGACCTGGGGTTTTAACATCTCTATACAGCCCATGCCAGAACCTCGTCTATCTTTCTCTTCAACGGCAGAGGGTTGTGCACGGCCTTCTCCACTATCTTATCTGATTCGAACTCCACAGAGCCTTCCAGTTCTTCAGCATTTCTACCGAAGAGGACTACAAAGATTCTCGCTTCCGGAAGCAGCGACCTCACGGTGGCGGCATATGTAATTCCAGCATCGTTATGGGCGAATGCGAAACAGATATCGAAAGATCTCCGCCCCTCCACTATATCCGCTATCATCCTATCTATCTCGACCAAGGTTCCAAGGTAAAATCTCTTGTGATCTGCGACTGCAGCTAGATTTAGGGCCGCCGGATTGCCTGCGATAAAGACCTCAGAGTCTTTCTCCCTCAGAACCCCTGAGAGATAGATAACAAGACTCATCTGGACTGGGACCTCCGGACAGCCCATCAAGATGAGCGCTTTTTTCTTCATCCGCCTCCTCACAAGGATTATGTACCAATTCTCACGTTCAGCGTTGTATTCTTCAGGGTTGCTATCGCGGATAGGGCTGCAAGATAGCTTGTCCTGGGATTTCTGGGAGATGGTACGTTCTCCACTCTTGTGACCATCCTTCCGAAGTCTCCTTCGGCCAAGATCTCATGCACATTAACCTCTGCCTTTGGATCCACCACTATCCTAACCCAAGCGTCCTGTCCGTATGTCAGGCTCAGTGTCGCAGCGACATTGACGTTTGCAGGAAACGCCTTTACGGCTTCAGATGCAGGCCCCTCATAGATGAGCGTTGGCTCTTTGAAGGAACTGAGATCTATATTTTTCTCGATCACATATGGCGCGCCCTCCAGGCCGGCAGGCGGTTTGGTGCTCGTTAAAATCACCTTTCTCAGACGTCCTATCGAGGCAGATTTGAGACCATCAAGGCCGGTTATCGCACCGGATGGTATATACACCATGCAACCATTCTCCTCCGCCAGCGAACATATTCTCATGTAGAGATCCCTGTCCATGAGCGCGCCGACCGACATGATCATGAGATCTTTTCCGCGCTTTAAAACAGCCTCAGCGACCTGAGGGACCGCGGCCTGAGATGCAGCCTCGACGACGATATCCGAGAGATCCACGAGCTCATCCAGACCCACGACCATCGGCCTCTTCTTCATAACATCTATCAGCCTGCTGATGTTCTTTGGATTTCGATCGAAGACGGCAACAAGATCAGCATTTATATCGCCACGATCTATCGCAGAGGCGATCTCGAATCCAATAGCTCCACAGCCAACCAAGCCAATTTTTATGGGCATCAAAGCCTATAAATCAATTGGGAGATGAAAGCCTTTACGGTATGTTAAGGCCTTATATCGAGAGGTTTCTTAAGGAGGATCTGGGCGAGTGGGATGATTCCACGAGCATCGTGCCAAATATGGATGCATTTGCTGAGATAATCGCCAAAGAGAGCTGCATACTCGCCGGCCTGGAAGAGGTCTCAATGCTGTTCGACTATCTGGGGGTAACTACAAAACTGCTATTCGACGATGGGGAGTATGCGCCGGCAGGGGCAGAGGTTATGGAGCTGGAGGGGTGTGCCCCTAGCATACTGAAAGGTGAGAGGCTGGCGCTCAACATCCTCGGCCGAATGAGCGGTATAGCGACGCTCACAAGGGAATGTGTGCTGAAAGCATCTAATGTTAAGGTCGCATGCACGAGAAAGACCACTCCAGGCTTCAGATACTTCGAGAAGAAGGCTGTGCTGCTTGGTGGAGGAGATGTTCACAGGTTCAACCTGTCAGGCGCTGTTATGATCAAGGATAACCACATAGCCATAATGGGGCTTGAGCGCGCCATGGCTGAGGCGAAGAGGCGTGCAAGCTTTACCAAGAAGATAGAGGTCGAGGTTGAGGACCTAGATACGATGATACGCGCTGCGGAGCTCGGAGCAGATATAATAATGTTTGATAATATGGATCCTGAGGAGATAAAGAGATGCATTGTTAAGCTCGAAGAGATGGGCGTGAGATCGAAAGTTATACTTGAAGCATCTGGCGGGATAACTCCAGATAATATAGAATCATATGCATCGATAGGTGTGGATGTGATATCAATGGGTGCTCTCACACGCAGCGCGAGGTGGATAGACTTCAGCATGGAGGTCCATAAAAGATGAACCTTGGATCGCGGTGAATGCTTATGCGATACATCCTTATTTTGTTCATGCTTTTAATGACGCCTATTTGCCTGGCCGCTGAGAAGGATGAGAACAGCGTGAGCTTTCAGGAGTTCACACTCACCATTGGAGATAGAGTGGAGCTTGGAGATTACCGCGTGGAGCTCGTAGATATACAGTCTTTGAAGGATGGACTTGTGGTGCTCCGCGTCACTCAGGGAAGCAAGTTCGATGAGCAGAGGGTCGTTATAGAGGGCAGCCCCAACAGGTTCAATGGAGGTGCGGAGGAGAGGGGTCTGACTCTAACGATAACGGATATATTTGATGAAGAGTCCGCGAAGTTGCGGGTGGAGTACAAAGAGAGCCTCGGCACGCCGAGAAAGAGGCTGGCGGAGAAGCGTGAAGCAAGAGCGGCTCCAAATCTGATCGTGGAGAAGAGTTTTGACAGGACCAATATCAACTATGGCGATGAAGTTAAGGTGACCATCACAGTTAAAAATGTGGGAAGCGATACGGCTCGGAGCATAGAGGTATACGACATTCCCCCTCTCGCGGAGTTCGCGTATATAGCTGGCTATCCTCCTAAGATAAAGAGCGAGCTGAATCCGGGAGAGTCTGATTCCGCAGTATATGTCATGCGTTCCGTCAAAGAAGGTCTCGTCAAGGTCCCTCCTATAGAGGTCAGATACACAGATTCAAAAAATAAAATTAAAACAAATACATCTGTGGCCTCTGAGATATTAGTAATGCCTCCCAAGAGGCCGAATATAGTAGCACGTATAAATGTAACAAATGTAACTGCTGGCGAGAGCTCTCTGGTAGAGGTGAGTATAGAAAACACAGGTCAGGCAACTGCGACAATGGTGGAGGTCGCCTCGGAGATAAAACCACCTGCTGGCCTGAAATGCATCGGCCTGGATCAGATTATACCTGAGATTCCGGCCGGCGGCGTGAAGAGATATACAGCTCAGATTCAGGGCGAGAGGAGCGGGAACTATACGATCTCATTGATTATAAGCTACAGAGGCGGCGACTCGATCTCTATGACCAGAACCGCGGCGAATGTGAATGTGCTCGAACGAGAGTATAAATATCTGTATTATCTACTCGTTCTACCATTGATGATAGTGGGGATATGGGTGTACAAAAGATACAAGGAATATAAATACTAACAGTCATCTTAATCGTATGAATAGTGTTGCTGAGAAAAATCTGTGCGTGTAAAAGCCCAAGAACGGGTTTGAGATCATGTTGAACGTACTCATGTTAGGCGTAGGCCAGTGCGGTAATAGGATACTGGATGCTGTGAACAAGCAGGCATTCGGTGGCTCAAGGCTCGCGAAATACTACTCTAAGCAGAGATTTCCGAGCAGAGTTGAGACCATCGCAATAAATACCGCAATAAACGACCTCAAGGAGCTGAAGTTCACCGCTGCCAAGGACAGGCTTCACGTCCCAAATCTGCACGGTGTGGGTGCAAACAGGAACAAGGGCAAGCAGGGCTTCTGGGACAATCAAGAGATGATCTTGGAGGAGATCGAGAAAAGGGGCGATTTCGATCTTATTTTCGTCATGACCTCCGTCTCGGGAGGCACCGGTTCCTCATTCTCCCCTCTTCTGATCCATGAGCTGAAAAAGGTATACAAGAATGCCACAATAGTGCCGATTGCTGTACTGCCCTTCCGGGAGGAGGGGACGATATACCTCCAGAACGCAGCATTCTGTCTGAGAGAGATGATCGAGGTCGAGGCAGACGGCATGATTCTGGTTGATAATCAATATCTAAAGAGGTTCAGCGGTGATATCGCCTCGGCTTATGACAAAATTAACACAATGGTCGCCCAGAGGCTGCTCTTCCTGATAGAATCGCTTGACAGCGAGATGCTCTCCGTGACGGATCTCGGGGACTTCAAGACCGTGATGAGTGGCGGCCTGCGAATGGGTACGTTGGGATATTATCAGGCGGACAAGAAGAGCCCATCTGTCAGAGCGGCCATCAAGAACAGCCTTCGCGAGGTTGGACTTTTGTATCCTGCTAACGTGGATGCTGGCGAGGCCGGCAGGGCGATGATAGTTATCCAGGGCTCTAAGGAGTACATGGATGTTGATGAGATAACAAAGGAGATCGAGTCTCTGACCTCGACGATAGGCCATGTGTTCAAGGGGATAGTTATCAAGAGGGGCGAGCCAAAGGTGCTCTCGGTTCTCTCCTTGGAGAGGGCTCCGGGATTGGTCGAGCTCTACGAAAAGGCGAAGTGGGCCATCCAGGAGGAGCGCGAGCGCAAGGACAGAGCCAGAAGCGAGCTCTATGAGGCGTTTGAGCAGATCAACGACCTGGAGGAGATCTACTGAGACATCATGGTGATGCGTCGCTTGTACTCTTCCACATCGAACTTTCTTCTCAATCCCTCATAGCTCATGTATCGGATCTTGCCGAAGATCGGCCGCTCCCTGAATGGTCTGTCGTGTAAACCCCCAATACTCCATGCGCATCCGACATAGCCGTTGGGGTCACGGCCATCCAGCTCATATCTGTCGTTGAGGTATATCGCTCTGCTCAGAGCGATCTCAGGCGATTCCGACCACTCGAGTATCTTCTTGGCCCAGTACATTCTCATATACCCGTGCATCTTTCCTTTGATGAGCATCTCAAGCTGGGCCGCATTCCAGAGATCGTCGTGTGTCCTTCCCTCTTCCAGTTCCGCAAGGGTGTAAAGATACTCCCTCCTATCGCCTCGGTGGTCGTTGAGCGTCTTGCGCGCCCACTCCGGCAATCCATTAAAAGAATCATACCTATCGTTGTAATAGCAGAAATTATCTGAGAGCTCTCGGCGCACGATAAGCTCATCGAGAAACTCGCCGTAATCGCCTCGATTTGTAATAGCAAGTGCGACACGCTGTGCGGATATCTGGCCGAAATGAAGATATGGTGACAGCCCGGACTCTGCGTCTTTTGTGGGATTGTTATGATGCAATGCATAGACCTCCAGCTTTCCTTTTATGAAGCTTTTAAGCTGTTCGTCAGCAACATCCTCTCCAGAGAGGTATGGTGCGCTCGTGTATGCTTTTAGATTCAAACTGCTCTCCACCGAGCTCCAATCATTCTCCACGTAATCCTTCCACTCTCTTAAGGGTGGATTTATCTCTGGGAACCTCTCGAGAAACTCCGGAAGGTGTTTCTTGATCTTCCTCCTGAATGTCTGTGCAGACCATTCCTGCTTCTCGGAGGCGATCCAACATGGAACTATATTGTGGGCATCGACCTCATGAATAGGTATGCTTACGCGCTCTGCTATTCTCGACTTCCATGTTAGCGATATCCTCAAGGGGCTGAAG
This sequence comes from uncultured Methanotrichaceae archaeon, assembly GCA_964570975.1. Classification (GTDB taxonomy): domain Archaea; phylum Halobacteriota; class Methanosarcinia; order Methanotrichales; family Methanotrichaceae; genus Methanothrix_B. The sequence goes on from CAZMZV010000001.1 coordinate 44,349, forward strand.
TCCGTCACGAGAATTCCCGCGCCAGAGTCGTCTATAAGGCTTGGAATGGCGTCAACCGGCTCGCCGTGAAGGAGCATGAACGTTACATTCATGCCCTTCAGACGATGCTCTACCTTCCTCAGGCCATCGATCATGAACTTATACGATCTACCAGTGGCGTTCAGGAAACCGGGCGCGATGCAGAATACCACAGCGACAGGCTCGTTCAGCTCTCTCGCAAGACCGAGAGCGTATATCAGACTCCAGTTATCGGCGACGCGCTGATCGCGGCTCATCCAGTAGACGACGGGGCCTTTGATCTCACCACCGCGGATCACACGCATCCTCTTTGGGTTTATAGCTATCCTCACACACATTCACCCTGATTTATGCATTGATATGTGTAACCTCGCTGCCCCTACGACTTGACTTAACTTTACAGGATGGCTTATCATGATAGGTCGTCGGGGCGATCGTCTATATTTTGATGCGCGCTGAGACCTCAGAGGGTTCGTATCTGAGACGTATGATTCTGCTTCTGCCTCTAGTGCCAGAGCCTGTAAAGGATGCATCTAAAAGCCTCAGGGCCTCCAACCTTCCGAGGATCTCGTAAAACTTTGTGTATCCGGCTCCTGTCTTCTCCTTATAAATCTCGTACAGCTCGCCGGATCTAATCTCTTTTGCCGGCTGCTCTGCGATGATCTTCAAGAGAGCGCTCTCGTCTCTGCTCAAAGAGCGAATCGCATTCTCCAGATGCAAGAATCTGGAGCTCTCGAAGGCCCTTCTGACATCATCTTCCGCTATGCTCTTTGATGCCCTTCTCTCGGCTTCAAGGCCTGAGCGCTTCAGGAGGTCTATACCAACCCTAAGATCGCCAGAGCTGGCCGTGAGATCCGCAACCAAGGCAAGAACCTGCTGAGGCATAACGCCCTTATAGAAGCCAAGCTGAACCCTTCTCGCGAGTATCGCGAATATCTCATCTCTTGTGTAGGCGGGAAAGAGAACCTCTTCAGGCCTGAAAACAGATACAACCCTCGGATCGAGGATGTATCTCATAGATGGCTCGCTGTGTGCTGCTATAACGCCCGCCCTGAACCCCGGCAGGGACTCATGAGACCTCAGCAATGTGTACAGAACATGATCGATCTCTCTATCTGAGAAGAGATAGTTGACGTCATCCAGCGCTACAAGAAGCACGCCCTTCCGGGATACAAGCTCCATCGCCACCTTTTCGAAGAGTCTCTTAAAAGATACGCCGCTGGATGGAGGAGCAATGCCAAAGATCTTCTTGTATATTTTTGAAAAAATGGCATAACGTGTGCGATCCATTTGACAGTTTACATGGACGGGTATGATGCTTTTTGTGTGCTTTTCGATCTCCTCGAATAACTTTAGTATCGCGGTCGTCTTGCCTGTTCCAGGTGGGCCCATACATAAAGCATTCAACGGCCTACCTCCGCGAAACGCTGGCTTTACGCAGAACCTCAAGCTCCTCATCTGGGCATCTCTGTACTCAAAATGCTCCGGGACGTAGTCCAGCTCGAAGACATTGGGGTCCTTGAAGAGCGTCTCATCCCAGAGAAGCATATCATCTTTCATCAGCCTCAAGACTCTATTCAAGAACAAGTATATATATGCCTGTGTAGTGAGATACTTAAGAGGAGGGAGTCGATACGACAGAGGCACAACCCGGAGCTCAGGAAGCTCCTGAGGATACCAAGTCTAAGATGCCGCAGTTTCTGCCAAAGCTTAAAGGCCAACAGGTCATGATAAGAATGAACGACGGCAGGCCGCTGAGCGGCAGGCTGGTCTCATTCAACGCATACGAGATCGTGCTGGACGCGGGTCCCAGAACATATCTGCTCTTCAAGCATGCAATCGCAAGCATAGAGGTGCCAAAGGGCATCTTGGACTGATCATCTGAGCGCTTTGATCGAGAAGTCCACACGCTCAGATCTTCAGGCCGGCGAGACGAGTATAGCGTTTCGGCGGATCGGAGTGTGGGCTGATCAGTCTAAGACATGGGGTCCTTCGGCTATGGTTATTTTGTAAATAACTATTTTAAATATGTTAAGTTTATTTTTGACGCACATCCTGATCTCGCGACGTCACACGTGTTAAATAACAGTGTAATTTTTAATATTTATTAATATAATAGGAGCGGGCTTTCGATAATGATTTTCTCCTAAAATAATAGGGATATAACGATTGCGTTGAACACTTTCGTGTTCCGAAATGTTTATACATAGAAAACATTAAAATATTTCACGGGGTAGCAGATGAAGGGACTGGGGCGCAGTTGTAGCCCGACTATGCAAAGCTGTATATCTTTTCCGGCTTGGCTTAGCGTTGGTCTCGTTTTCGTTTCCCTCCTGCCATGTGTAATACCATCTGCATGCGCCTGGCCCTTCTGGCTGCCCCTCCCTACCCACCCCGACTCAGGGCTTGAGATCTCGATCAAGAGCGACAGCTCTGAAGTAATCGCGGGCGAACGCTTGGGCTACATCTGTATACTCAGAAACGTTGGAGATAAAACGCTATCGAACATATCGGTAAATGATGGCACAAATGAGATCGGCTATCGCGACACTCTGGCTCCAGGGGATGTGTTCAGGATCAAAGCTAAAACACCGCCATTAACTAGATCGTCGCGATTTATGATCAAAGCGATCTCAGACGGCAAGGAGATGGCATCTCAAGAGATGAGCGTGTTGGTCCGGGTGAAGGACACAAAACCGCTTCAAAATCCATCGCTCATAGCAACGGTTGAGGCAGGCAGGATCAGCGCTCTCTCCTCATATAAAATAAAAATCGCGAATCTGGGGAACGATGAGCTCAGCCGTGTGAAGATACTCGACAGCAGGAACAATGCTCTCGGCATAATACCCTCTCTCGCTCCCGGAGAGTCTCATACACTTTTGCTGAACTCCAAATTGGATGGCAGTTTGAAGATCACGGCTGTAAACGAAGTTGGGTCGCCTATAATGGGCGATGTGCGATACCTAGGCTCGCCTGCAACTATCACCTCTGGCGAGTACACCCTTAAGACGATGGAGTACAGGCCATCGAACGGCCTCGAATTGATACTGGAGACCAGCAAAAGAGAGGCAAGGGCAGGAGATAATATAAGCTACAGGTGCACGGTCAGAAACTCCGCCGATGATGTGATATACAATGTGGATCTCCGCTGCAACGGAAGGAGGATGTACACGGAGTTCCTCTCGCCACGAAGGAATCTATCTCTTGAGGGTTTCTTCATCTTCAACAAGACGACGGATCTCATGGCGAACGTATCGGGAAGAGACAAAAACGGTGAAACATTAACGAATGCAACATCTGTGCATGTGTGGGGTCTCTCTTCAAAGCTGAAGATGAGAGCTAGTGCAGAGCCTCCAGCGCTTGAAGCTGGTGGTGCCACCACTATCACAATCGAGCTCGAGAACGCCGGCCCCGATCTGCTGAGGGATATCTCTTTAGAGGACAGCCTCGGCCATATAGGAGAGATAAGAGAGCTGAAGCCCGGAGAGGTTTATTCCATCAGCCGGAATCTGCAGGCCAATTCTTCGTTAGACGACGAGATATTCGCAAAGGCGGTTGATTCGAACGGTCAGGAGATCTATGCATCTGCTGAAATTGACATACATGTGTACACGCCTGGAATGAATCTATCCGTGGAGCCATCTCAGCTTCTCTTGTATCCGGATGAGGAAGCGGAGGTCTTATGCATCATAGAAAACACCGGTGAGGTCACGCTCAAGAACGTGACGCTTGCTGGACTTAGGAGCGGCAGGATAAATGAGCTGCCCCCTGGAACTGCAACGAGGATAGCGGCTACGATCAAATCGAACAGCTCAGAGGATATCGTGATAACGGCGACCGGCTACGGAGGCTACGATCAGACCGTTACCGATCAGGCGATCCTCTCCGTCAGGGTGGTCAAGCCGAACATAACAATTTCGGTGATGCCCAGTCGCATTGAGACTCCACCAGGTGAGCCCTACAACATGAGCTGTCTCGTCTCAAATTACGGCAGCGATGATCTGCATGACGTAAAGATATCCGAAGCCGAGCTCGGAACTATCGCGAGTCTGGGCGATCTCCCAGCAGGTGAGTTCCGTGCGCTCTCTCTGCCCATAACGGTCTCAGAGAACCGAACGCTGATCTTCACAGCCACGGCGAAGGACTCACGTGGCAGGCTATGGAGCGCATCTGCGAGATCCGAGGCGGTGATAGTTTATACAGCATTAGGCCTCAAAGTCAGCGTCTCGCCCCCAGCAGTTCGCTTCGGAGAGAAGGTCAAGATAAGCTGCGCTCTGGAGAATAAAGGTGTTGTCACATTACAGAATGTATTCGTGACTAGCAAGATCCTGGGGCCGATAGGAAGCATAGAATATCTCGCACCAAAAGAGCGCAGAACCATCAGCATAGAGATTCCCCTCACTATGGATATCTCAGATACGATCACTGCAGAGGGTTTGACTCCGACAAAGGTGCATGTGATCGAGCGATCTCCGCTAAACATAAGGCTTCTCAAGAGGCTGGAGCCAAGGCCATCCGAGAAGATAACCGTTCGTGAGAATATCAACACAAGCGTCTCGAGCGTGAAAGCTGTGGGGAGCTCTGCCGCAAATAATGCCACTTATAACGCTAACATCAGCACCAATAACCTAGCATACGTCCATTCTGAAAATGCCACAGACGCATCAGACAAAATAAATGTATCTGGAACTATAAATTTAACTTTAGAAAACAAAGCTCTACAGGCTTTAGAACGTGCGCAGCGAAGCCCTCTGGAGTCGAAGGAGATCTCCGCGATATCTCTTCTCAAGGAGATGTTGAGATATCTGCAGGAATTTATATCAAAAAAACCGATCTCGAGCTCCGGGGCATTTCAAGACAGCATGCCGGACGGGAATCGCTCAACCGCATCGATGGCATCGAGGCAGGCTGTCTTGAACACCACACTCGGAATCGAGAGCGTAGGAGATCGTCGCTCATTCATTCGCATTCTTGACATCACCGCCATACCACCTGAGCCGGTTGCAGGCGCTCCGGTAAGGGTTGTGGCTCACATAAAAGGCGACACGGATATCGATGAAGTCGTCCTTGAGTATGGGGTAGCAGATCAGAGCATAGCCAGAGCTGATATGCTCAAAATGCGGAAGCCATCTCAGATCAAGATGTTATTGGAAAGCGGAAACCGCAGAGACGGCTACTGGAGCTGTCTGATTCCGGGGCAGAATGCCGGAACCATACTCGGGATATCGGTGAGGGCGATTTGCGGACGGAGCAGCGCAGAGGACGGGCCCTACATGCTCCAGTGGGTCGCTCAAGCTCCGCCGTCAAAACCAAAGCCGCTTCCGGAGAAGAAGATCGCCATTAATGGCATGCTCTACATCGAGTCAACGACGGTCAGCGGAAGGGGGGAGGTATCGATAAGAGATACATTTACGGAGAACGCTCTGACATACGAGGAGGATCTCAAGGGCAGCGGGAATCTCAATATGGAGTACATCAGGTGCATGGAGAAATCGAATCCGGTTGTCAACTTCAGCGAGGTCAAGGATATCTCATTCGATGGCGGCGTGCTCAAAGGCTTCAAGCGTTTCGATTCTCCCGTATTTCACGGGGGAATGGGAGCCAGCATAACAGAGCGGTTCAATATGAGCGAGCTCGATAAGAGCGAACGTGGGATGATACGCTCTATAAATTACAAGAACAACACGATCGCATTCTCCACGGAGCAGGCGTTTGAGGGCATGTGGAACACCAGGATGGAATATTCGAAGTTCAGCAAGAAGATGAAGGCTGATCAGCGGCTGACCGGAAATTTCCAGATACAAAAGAACATAAAGTTCCAGGATTGAGGATCGCAGTTTCGATGTCCTTGGAATAATGGTGTGATGCGCATCGAATGCTACTAAAGCGCATCATTCAACATAGCTCAAAGATCCGCAATCCGATGAACAAGACAAGGCTACGATGGCAGAAGATGCTAGAGGTTCTCCAGGCTGTTTCCCAGAACAGCGGTCCACCACCACCTGGCCATGTCGACGAGATCTTTGCTGAATGCTCCTGAGAGCCTGTATTCGCCCCCCCTTATCGAGATCAGGCCCGCACCCAGAAGCTTGTTTCTCATCGCATAGAATGCGGATCTGCTTATTCCAAGCTCTTTGACTATCTCCTGCCAATCCTTTGTCTTTATTGGATCTCCCGATTTCATCCTCTCCTCGATCATGCCCAGGAACCTCCTGCCCCTCAGCGCTGTGGTCTCGTCCTTGAATAGGCGCAGCATGAGCTCGTGATACGGATCTCTCGACCTGCTTATCATGTATTCCGGTTTGGATCTCACCTTGAGTGTAGTTGCGGTCCTTGGTGCATTCTTGATCTTGGTCATAACGTGACTCCAAATGTTTTGGATCTCGCTTATACGAATTCTATATTGCGGTCGTGTACGCAAACTGCTGCAAGTGCATATGAATTTTAGGTTCTGTTCGCTGTGGTTGATACCGGATGCAATTTTTGGAGAGGACGCTGTGCATTTCGAGAACATCTGGTTCATCGTGTAGCAACATGAGTTCCTAATCGCTTAATAAATTAGACGATTGAGGTTGTTTTCCCTCGCAGAGACCGTCTCCCATTGACCACAGTAATCGAAAAGCGCTGCTCCATCTGATAATTAGATCAGCATCGAAGAGCTCTGCACCCGCTCAGTATCCCCTCATTATCTTTATCACAATCCTTGCGATCATGTATGCTATCAGAAATATTATTACATAGAAGAGTATCTCAGCGATTTCCAAACGTTACACCTCCCGCTGCTTGCTCTCGAATATGCATACTCTGAGGAGCAATACCATCTTGTTCGATGTGCCCCACTCTCAGGCCTGAAGAACGGCGCTGCGTTCTACTATTATCATCTCGGTTCATCTGCTCTTTACCGTGTATGGGAGAAGCCCTCCAGCGATGAGGATATCCCTCTGTCGCCTGCTTAATTCCATTCGCAGGGGTATCTCATGATCTCCGATAATCGCCTTCGTCTCAGATTCCCCGCTCTCAATAGCCTTGCGAATATCGGGTATTGTTATGTGCATGCCGGGTTCGATCAGCTCGTAATCAGAATCCCTGACGAAATAGAGGGGCACTATCCCGAAATTCACTAGATTCGCAGCATGTATCCTCTCTATGGATTTCGCTATGACCGCTTTCACGCCGAGGTACATAGGGCACATCGCTGCATGCTCTCTTGATGAGCCTTGGCCATAGCTCAAACCCGCGACTATTACATTGTGCATGCCTTTATCGCGAAGCTCCGCAGCCCTTCTTGAGAAATCCGGATCCAAAGGTTCGAATACAAACGTCGAGTACTTCGGCACGTTCGACCTGTACTTGAGCCTTGAACCAGCCGGCATTATGTGATCCGTCGTTATATTGTCCTCCACCTTTATGCTCACAATCCCTTTTATGCTATCCGGCATCGGCATGTTTCTCGGCGGCTCGCCGATATTCGGTCCTCTGAATATCTGGACCTTCGCTCTCTCACCAGGAGACCTGGGAGGTATAATCATGCTATCGTCTATCTCGAACCTCTCGGGCATCTCTATACGCGGAAACTCCATGCCCAAATCCTGTGGGTCGATGAACTCTCCCCTTATTGCTGCAGCAGCCGCGATGACAGGGCTCGTAAGATAAACATTCGCACTTGGAGTTCCGGAGCGGCCCTTGAAGTTGCGGTTGCTGGTTCTCACAGAGACGGCATCAGTTCCCGGGGACATGCTGTTTCCTATGCAGAAACCGCATGCGCTCTCGAGTATCCTGGCGCCGAAGCCTATGAGATCATCGAGGGCACCGCTCTTTGCCATCATTCTCAAAACCTGTCGGGAGCCGGGGGCTACACCAAAGCTCACGCTCGCTGGCAGCTGTCTGCCCTTCACCATCCTCGCGACGGTCATCATATCGGTATAGGACGAATTAGTACAGGAGCCAACCAGCACCTGGTCAACAGGAACACCCTCGACTTCGCTCAGAGGAATCACATTTCCAGGGCTATGCGGCGCTGCGACAAGTGGTTCGAGCTCGGAGAGATCGATCTCGATGCTTCTATCATATGTCGCATCAGGATCCGGAGATAGCTGGATCCAATGCTCCTCTCGAGCCTGTGCTGCAAGAAACCTTCTCGTCTGCTCGTCGCTCGGGAATATCGAGGTTGTGACACCCGTCTCGGCGCCCATGTTGGTTATGGTCGCCCTGTCCGGAACCGTCAGGCTCTTTATCCCATCGCCAGTGTACTCGCAGACCCAGCCGACATTTCCTTTGGTGGAGAGTATCTGAAGCACCTTTAGTATGACATCCTTTGGTGTTACCCACGGCTGGAGCTCTCCTGTCAGATATACCTCCATGACCTTTGGGGCTGTGAGATAGTAAGGTCCACCGCCCATCGCCACTGCTACATCCAGGCCACCTGCGCCTATCGCGATCATCCCCAGGCCGCCACCTGTGGGCGTATGGCTGTCTGAACCCAGCAATGTCTTTCCCGGTCTTCCAAATCTCTCCAGGTGGACCTGGTGGCATATGCCGTTGCCAGGACGGGAGAAATATATTCCATAACGTTCAGCAACCGATTGAAGATACCTGTGATCATCTGCATTCTCGAAGCCGACCTGAATCGTGTTGTGATCCACATAGCTCACCGAGAGCTCTGTAGCTATCCCCTCAAGCCCCATCGACTCGAATTGGAGATATGCCATAGTGCCTGTTGCATCTTGCGTTAGAGTCTGATCTATGCGTATGCCTATCTCATTACCAGGCTCGTATTCGCCGTCGACGAGATGGTCTCTCAGGATCTTCTCCGCCAGAGTGTATCCCATAAGAAGTGCCCTCCAAATAATACGAAATAAAATTTGCTCCTAATCGGATAAAAGCATTCTACTGGCGCTAATAGACCTCTTCGAATTAGCAGTAGGGATCAGTAAGAGAGGTCCTAGGATCTCTCTTTTCTAAGTCGCCTTTTCATTCTCCGAACTTCAAATCGAACTGCTGTGTTGAAAAAGTCGAAGCGTTGTGGTCGAAAGCTATCGATTTTTGTGTGAATCTACCCCATGCGATCGAATATTCAAGAGTAATTAAACATAAGCTCCCCAACCATTAGGCAAAGGAGAGAAAAATGAGGTAACTAATATCGTTTCTTCTTAATATAACAAAGTGCCTATTGCCCACTGCTAATCGATATGCTTCGGCTTTATATACCTAAAAAATGGGTAGCTCAGGATTAAACACAGTAAACACACCAGCACAAATCTTACGATTTGGATTCGATAGGGAGATCTCAGCCAGCATGCGTCGAATGGCCAACGGCCCCCTCAGAAGACCTCAACCTCAAACTTCGGACCTCAGCCAGTCAAATTGCGGCGGCGCACCCTGCAGCAAGCTGCGGGGTATTCTAATAAAATAAAGCTCAGCTCTGCTTCTTCTCCCACCAGCCGATCTTCGCGTTTGGAACGCAATCGATCTCGGACGAGTACGGCTTAATGTCTATCAGTGGCGTGCCATTGAGCGCATCCAGGCCTCTCACGCGTAGCTTGCGCCCCTCCACCGATATCAGCTCTGCAACGCTGAATGCTATCGGATTGGGGCGATCGGGCGAGCGTGTCGCAAAGACGCCGTGAACCCTCCCGTCATGAGGCGGGATCGCTCTGAGGGCTTTTCTGTTTGCTCTATCAAGCCAGTAAAGGGCAATAATATGAGTGCACTGATCGAGATCCATCAGCCCATCCTCGAACTCAGGATAGATCTCTATCTCGCAGATCTCATTCGAGACCCGCCCCTGATGCGGCGCCTCCGCCCTGCTGTTGAAGGGGGTGCGAATAACCCCAATTGGTCGTAGAACCATATCACCCATAAGATCACCTTCCATGCATACTATTGGTGGTTGTATTAAAATAAATAGATGTTAAAGGTCCATCGTCATCGCTTATTTCGATAGGTTCTCAGCTTGATCGTTTAGCTTATGTTTTTCAGCAGCCGATCAGCGATATCCGACATGATGTCGGTATCTGGCAGCGCTTCGCCCCTTAGAGATGCGCTGAAAATATCGCTTCTTCTGGGTATAACGCCCACGACCTTGTCGCGATCGACCATCTTCAAAAGATCCTCTGAATCATCATCGATCTTATTGAGGATGAAACCGACCTCCTTTCCGATCCTCTCGCCCATCTCCCCGATCTTCCGAGATAGCTGTATCGATTCGTAACATGGATCTATCACAGCCACGATCTTATCACATCCGGCTTCCACACCCCTCCCGAAGTGCTCTATGCCGGCATCTGTATCCACAATGACATGAGCTCCGTCCGGATATAGCTTCTCCAGAAATTCACGCGCAAGAGCACCCATCGGGCAGGCACATCCCTCCCCAAAGTCGTGGATCTTGCCTATTGCAACTAGCTTTATCATCTCGTCCCCGACCATCACCTCAGGAGGTATGTCCTGTATGCCAAAAGCTGAGGGAATTATGCTAAGGTCCTCTCTGCGCTCAGATCTTATGAAACGCATCAGCCTCTCGCTGAGCGCTTTCTTGCCGCCTAGTGATTCCATGAAGTCCCTGGGTTGTTCGAATCCGAGCAGCTTGTAAAGCCCGAAGTTGGACTCGTCGATATCGACGACGAGCACTCTCGTGCCTCTTCTGGCTATCTCTTTAGCCAGAAGGGCCGCCACTGTGCTCTTTCCGCTTCCGCCCTTTCCGCATATCAGTATCTTCATCGAAGGCCTCCAAAAAAGTTCAGGCCAGGAAGGCCATCTTGTTCAAGGGAATTGGCACGCCACTTGCGACACCATTTTTTGTATAGAAGAGGTCCACCTTGCCATCGTGAGCCCAGTAGTTTGTCGGATAGTACAGTGGAAGCGCTGGCAGCTCTCTCGCATAGACCATCTGGATCTCATCTACCAACTCCTTCCGCTTCGCCGGGTCCATCTCCGAGATCTCCTTCTTCAGGAGGTCGTTCAGCTCGTCGTTCTCGTATCTGGCGCTGTTGAATCCAGCGCCTGTTATGACCTTGTTCAGAATCGCCGGATCGCCTCCCATTCCGCCATGCCCGCTGAGCGCGAGATCGAAGCTCCACTCGCCCACAGCGTTATCCAATGTCTTTGAGTCGACGCTGCGCATGTTGACCTTTATGCCAGCCTCTTCCAGGTCGTTCTTTATGAGCTCGCCAGCGCGCTCGTTGCTCGATGTCACGAGGAGCTCAACCTCTAAGACCTTTCCGTCCTTCTCGAAGAAGCTGCCCTTCTTTGTATAGCCCATCTCCTCTAGGAGATCAGCGGTCTTTGCAGGATCATGCGCATACTCTTCAACATTTGGATTGTACCACTCGCTGTCAGGCGCGAAGAGACCTGGGCTAGCCGGAACACCATAGCCACGGAGAGACATCGTTACAAGCTTATCTCGATCTATGGCATATGCAAGGGCCTGTCGGAATCTGACATCGGAGAACGGCTCCTTCTTGTGATTGATCATGAGCTTAGCGAGCCAGTCGTGCGCGCCCTCCAGGACGACGAAGCTGTTCTTGAGCTCATTCGCTACCTCTGGAGGTACACCAGCTGCATCGACCTCGCCGCGCTTCAGCGCCGGTCCAGCCATCTCCTCGCTCAGCTTCACGAACTTCAGCTGCTTCACCTTCGGAACGCCCTGGTAGTAATCGGCATTCGCCTCGTAAAGGTAAGTGCCCTGAGCCTTGTTGTAATCGACAAGCTTGAAAGGTCCAGTGCCTATAGCAGCTTTTGGATCCTGGAACTCCTCTGGGCTCTTTATATCCTTATAGATGTGCTCCGGAAGTATCGGGAGCGTGCCTGCCACCTGATCCAGGAAGGGAGCGTAGAGCTTCGAGAGATATATCTTGACCGTGTAATCGTCGATCTTCTCTGCCCTATCTATCGTGCTGCTATCAACCCACTGGTATGGATGCTCTTTTATGTAGTTAACAGTGAAAACGACATCGTCAGCTGTGAAACCCTCTCCATCATGCCATTTGACATTTCTGTTCAGATTGAATAGATATGCATTCTCGTCCTTAAGATACTCCCAGCTATCAGCAAGCGCTGGGACAAAACCATTCTGATCCTTCCAGACAAGGGTATCGAAGACGAAGCTCATCCGGACGTAACCAGGTCCCCTCGAGTAGTGGAGATACGGAGTCGGATATCCCCAGTCGCCGGTCGTGTCTGCAACTGTATATACTGGAATCTCCTCCGCTACCGCAGGTATTAGTAATAACAGTATAGCTATGCAAAAGGTTGTTTTCAATACATTCATCGCTTCTCACTCCCTTTTCACATCACTCCGGCCACCTTCAAGGGATGCATACCGGCATTTTGCAGCTGAGCCAGCTTGCTCTGATCGACTTGGAATCTCTTTATAACACTCACAGCAACCTCCGGCTGGTCCCAGTAGTCCATCATGCGTACATCCATCACGAGCTTCGGAGCCCATGAGGGACCCTGCCAGTTCGCCGTCTCTGTGAGCTGATACATCTTCGTCCAGTTGAAGGCAAGAACCAGCGCGTCGCCCTGCTTAGCGGTATCGTTCCATCTTACGAAAATCCCGGCTACATCGCTCTGATTGTACTTCGCCTTGAGCGCGTTCTTCTCGCTGTCCGTCAGTGCCATCACGAACATACCGCTCTTTCCGACCGTCGCATCCCAGCGGATCTGCAGAGCGTCATCCTTGCACCACGGAGGCACCGCTATGACCTTGTAGCTCTCGGAGCTATTGTTTATAGGAAGCTCTTTCTCAACATACTTCGCCAGCATGTAGCCGCTTGTCACCCCTGGACACAGATGATCATGGAATGAAGCTGTCTGAAGGAAATCAAAGCTCGCATTCCTCGCCCAGACATTGGATATCCCAATCAGAGAGAACTCATTTCCGCCGAAGATCTTCTCATTGAATGTTCTGTTGCCATCATCGGTGTGATTCAACATGTGATCCAGATTCACATTGGCTCTGGAAATCGTCGAGAACAAAGCATCATCTGATGCAGCCTTCACCTCTTCAAAGCTCATTGAGATCGCAGAGGAGTTGACCTGGAGATAAAGAGCTTCTCCGCTATCCCTATTGAAGAAGTAGAACCACAATGGCTTCCAGTGCGGTCTGAGAACTTGGAAGAGATTTCCATCGCCCAGACTGCAGCCGGTCGTCTCGCTTACGCCCTTCAAGGCCTTCTGCGTAGTCATTCCAGAGACGATCGCGTAACCAGCATTTGTCAATACGAGTATATCTACATCGCCCTTCTGGAAGGAGAGCTCGTCCATGGCCTTCTCAGCGGCCCTGACCCCAAGCTCTTGAATCGATGCATCGTCTGCTGTGGCATACGATGCCAAAAGAAGAGCGATACCAATAAGACTCAAAATGACTCTCATCGGAACATCACCACTGGCTTTACTATTGTGTACTATTATTTAAGATTTGTCTTAACAATTGTATTACAAAGCAAAGTTTGATTTACTTAAATATGATACTTGGTGTGTTGAATAACTTAAAATCTTCGATAGCAGATAGCCAATTCACAAAAAAAATCAATGGCTATCACCGTATTATCTCGATTTATTCAACAAAGCTGTGATCCTCGTAGGATCTTATTGATCCATGCTGTTTGGTACGAAAATGCCCCCGAACCATTTCCATTCCTCGGTTTACCTCGGGTTCATGAGTATTTTTCTAATCCTAAGATTAAGAGATGCTGCTAGATGAGCCTTTAGCGGGTATTCGGGCTAGGCAGAACTTGAGGTCGTTTAGGCGTAGTTACTGGAAACCGCAAGCATACGACCACGAGATGCTTTTTACCGGAAATGCCTGAGGATATCGATTCTTGCGATTTCTTTCAGTGGTTTACACCTGCGACTGAACTTGATGGCATGCTCGAATAAGATAAAGCGGTCGTGATTGTAAATGAGGCATCGTTTCAATTGCAATATCTTATCCGTAAACGCTCAAGCAAAGCAATTGGGATAGCTTTTTAACTTATATGGTGCGAGTGATTAAAAAGCTCAGCCTTCTGCCTGCTGGAGTGTAAAAAGATGCGCTTTGATGAGTGGAAGGAGATCTACGAGGCGATCCTGGCCGATCTTGGCTACTCTAGATCTCGGGATGAGGAAGCCGCCAGAGTGCTGTCATCTCTTCTATCCTCCGTGGATACGATCCCCCTGGAGGAGATCGAGGGAATGATCCGGGGACGGGATGTGGTGGTATGTGGCAATGCGCCGCGCCTTCTCGAGGATCTCGAAGAGATAAGAGAGTCCGAGCTGGTCATAGCAGCGGATGGCGCCACGTCTGTTCTGCTCGAAAATAAGATCATACCAGCTATCATAGTCACGGATCTCGATGGATATATGCCGGACATAATAAAGGCCAACCAGCTGGGAGCCGCGATCTTCGTGCATGCTCACGGCGATAACATCGACAAGCTTGTCTCTTATGTGCCAAGGCTGAAACGTGTTGTGGGAACGACACAGGCCGAGCCGCTGGAGAACGTCCATAACTTCGGCGGCTTCACAGATGGAGATCGAGCTGTGTTTCTGGCAAAGCACTTTAATGCTAAAAGCATACGTTTGATAGGCTTCGATCTAGACGACAAGCTTGTTACGCCACGGAAGATGAAGAAGCTCAGCTGGGCGAAGAAGCTCATATCTATCGTGTTGGATGATGCCCCGGCACTACAGGCCTGAGGTCGTGTTCGTCCCCCTGATATCTCGCAGCTCAGAGCTGTGAGACCGTGCATGAACTTGACTTTCCTGGCGATCTGAAGACCGGAGTTTGCGCCCAGCTACAATCATCCGGAAGGGCCGAGAACAAAAAAGACCCCGGCCCGAAAGCCGAGAATGTCACTTTATCCCTTTGAAGCACCTCTCTATATGCATGCTGTCAGGTGGTCTCGTCAGGAGGCTGACCACGATTGTGACTAGAAATGCGATTGGTAGAGCAACGATGATCGGATCCACAACAGGCCAGGGCATCTGTGATATCAGCATATCTTTGCCGAAGATGAATTTGGATATTCCAAGTGCTTGAGCCTCTTTCTGGTGGACGAAAACCATCCAGAGCACGCAGGAGAGAGTGCCAACCACCAGCCCAGCGATTGCCCCACTCCTCGTAGCACGCTTCCAGAATAGAGCGCATGTGTACATCGGAAGAAATGCAGCCGCACACAATCCAAAGAATATCGAGGTGCCTCTTGCGATGATGTTATCCGGAAGAATATAGCCCAGAACCACTGCAACGACTACTGCGATGATGATTCCAACTCTAGTGACAAGAATGGAGCTGATGCCCTTCTTCCCTGTCAGCGTCTCATAGATGTCCCTGCCGATCGCAGTTCCCTGCGCATGGAACTGAGAGCTGGATGTAGACATGGCCGCGGCGAGGAGTGTAAGCATGAAGATATAGACAAACCACTCGGGCATAGCAGCGTTGATGTATATCGGTATTATGCTGTCCGCATTCCCTTTGGCCATTTCTATCGCTATCTTTCCCTGTGTGTTGTAGAAGAAGACATTCGAGAGAGCTCCAACATCAAAGGCCACTCCGGTCATAGCGAGTATGAAGAGCCCGCCGATCAATACACCTCTGTTGAGCTCTCTGCTCGATCTGACGGTCATGAACCTGACTGCCAGCTGCGGCATCGCAAGAACGCCGATCCCAACGCCGAGCACAACCGTAGATACCAACGTCCACCACCATGCGCTCCCGAGCGCAGGCATGCTGGTCCAGCCTCGGTGGCCCTGTGCGATAAGGTTCTGCGGAACCAGGCTCGCCATCTCGGTAAGATACTGATGTGCAGAGGTCACACCGCCGAGGTGCATGTAGGTCACGATCAGAAGGAAGATCATGCCGATGAACATGATAGTTCCCTGCATTGCATCTGTGTACATGACGCCTTTAAGACCACCCCATACGACGTAAGCTGCGATTATGATGGAGTAGAGGAGAAGTGCCAGGTTGAAATCTATGGAGAGCGTCGTCTCGATGAATCTGGCTGCGCCTATAAGAACGACAGATGCATAAAGCGGCATCCCCACGAAGATAACCAGTCCGCTGAACCATTGGATAAATTTGCTATCAAACCTTCTAGCCATGAGTTCTGGAAGCGTCATGGCTCCGAGGTTGTATCCCATCCTCCTCGTACGCTTTCCGTATATCACGAATGCAATGAATATTCCCACAAAGATGTTGAGAAAGGTGAGCCAGAGAAGACCCATGCCGAAGAGTCCGGCCATTCCGCCGAAGCCAACGATCGCTGATGTGCTTATGAAAGTGGCGCCGTAACTCATAGCCATTATATACGGATGTATCTTTCTGCCCGCCACCATATATCCCTCGGCATCTTTGGTCGTCGACCATCCTTTATATCCCAGGTAGAGCGTGACGAGCAGATAGACGAGAACAATTATGTTGAGCAGCAACAGATTCATAAAAATCACATACCCAGCTCTTTCTCTTGCATCTCCAGCTCCTGGGCCTCCCAGGCGGCTTCCTCTAACAGCTCCTTCATCTCAGACTCCTCGCCTTTATTCCAGTTGACTATGCCGTATGAAATGCACAAAATTGTACTCAAAATGCATAGAAGATATACACCCCAGATCCATGGATCGTCTATTCCAAGCACATAGGTGACCTCCTCGCATCTATCCGCAATATGTACGGTGATAGCATGTTACATATTGTCATCTTATAAGGATGTCGCTCAGCATTATAGATTACATTTGTGTTTGCGTTCCTGTTCGAACAAGCATGAATAGTTCAGAGAATCAGCCGCCTTAGTGAATATCTTCCCGACCCATCTTCTCTCAAGGAGCGGTGCAGATCGTATATAGCGACTTCCTGACCGGCATGACGATTGGCGTCTACGGCCTGGTATCATTTCAGAAGAAACGCATTGGAGCTCCTCTCAGATCCATCTCTCCAGCTACTCAAGAACCCCCGAAGATCTCCAGTATTCTCTTCGATACGAACTCCGCCGCCATGTCGGGATCCATCAAAGTGGTATCCACGACTATCTCAGGATTGACCGGCTCTTCGTACGCAACGCCCACACCTGGAACCTTGGCGCCGGATGCGGCCTTCTTGTAGATGCTCTTGGGCGCGAACTCCGCCTTTCTGACTGCCTCTCTCTCTATGCAGACCTCCAGAGGCGCTTTTATGTAAACCTCAGCGAATTGAGGCACAAGACTCCGTGCCAGATCGCGATATCTTCGTCTGTTCGCTGTAGCGTCGATAATCACATTGATGCCTAGCTCATACAACAGCTTTGCCATGTAGGCAAGGCTGGAATATACAAGATCCCTCTCTTCATCGGTATATTTGGGATCCGGAGTGACCACCCTTCTTATCTCATCCAGCTCGAGTATTTTCGCCTCGACCCCCTGAAGAGATAGCATTTCCTTTGTTTTTCGCGCAATTGTGGTCTTCCCGCACCCCGGCAGACCTGTAAACCACACGACCCAAGACATAATTGGAATAGCCATTTGCTTCAATAAAAACACAACTCAAAAACGCAACTCCGTTGCACAGCTCGAATCATAATTTTTACACACTTACCCCTTTGCTTCTAGTGAGATCTGAGATAGGCGTTGCCTTATTTTTGTTCAAGGATAAATCTAGATAATGTACTTATATTTATGGTGTGCCGATTTTTAGTTAGCAGCAAGGACTCTATAAATTTTGTATGCCAAGATTTCCTGTGGAGCCTGGATAGCGGTATCTATTTTTGGTAGTAGATATCCTCAAAGAACGATGACGATTGATTCGCTGATATCAGAGCTCAGGAGCTTTGTGGGTATAACCAGAAAGCGAAGCATAGGTGATATGATAAGGCATTTTCCCGTCAGCTCCGATAAGATAATAGCGGATTTCGGAGAGGATGCCGCGGTCATAGATAACGGCGATGAGGTTCTTCTGCTCGCAGCCGATGGAATATGGTCGATGCTGATGGAGGCAGACCCCGAATGGGCAGGCTATTGTGCGGTTTTGGTGAATATACATGACATAGCAGCAATGGGCGGCACACCAATCGCAATGGTGGATGTTCTGTCTGTAAGATCGCAATCTGTTGCAGACGCGGTTCTAAAAGGTGTCAGGAAGGGCATAGAGAAATTCGGCGTTCCTATCGTCGGCGGGCATCTGCATCCCGACACTCCTTATGATGCTCTGGATGTTGCAATTCTTGGAAAAGCAAAAAGAAATGGCGTTATACTCAGCAGCACGGCGCAGCCGGGCGATTCTGTGGTCGTGGCTGTAGACCTGGACGGAAGGGTGCATCCGAGATTCAAGATAAACTTCGACACAACAAGCTACAAAGATAGAGAGACGCTCGCGCGGCAGCTCGAATCGATGCGAATTCTTGGGGAGAGCAAGCTGGTCACCGCTGGCAAGGACATCAGCAATCCCGGCATGCTCGGCACGCTTGGAATGCTGCTAGAGACAAGTGGCGTTGGTGCAGAAGTAGATATAAACAGGATACCGGTTCCGGAGGCGCTGGATCTCTCGGACTGGCTCAAGATGTATCCAGGCATGGGATTTGTTGTAACAACAGGGACGCCCGATGTGGTAATGGATATCTTCGAGAAGCATGAGCTGAGCACAGCCGAGATCGGAAGGGTCATTGAGGATAAAAGGCTTGATCTGAGAGATGGAGAGAGAAGAGCTGTGCTCTTTGATTTCGAGAGGGATCGCGTCACCGGCATAAACTGAGAGGATCTATGGATCGCGCATTCATCGAGAGTCTTAGAGTCAGAGCTCGGGAGAGGAGAGCTAGAATAGGGATCGGTCTGTCAAATCCCAGCCGCGAGATAATCGAGGGGCTCAGGTCCGCAAAAGATTTCGCCGAGCTCGTCGTCGTCACCAACTCTACTTCGGTAGAGGGGTTCGAGGTTGTCGAGTCCTGCTCACCCGAGGAGGATCTCATCAGGTTGCTGAGAAGCTCTGAGATAGATGGCGCTGTCAGAGGAAACGTATCTGCCGCCAGGACGATGCGCGCCATCTCGAGTGTCTTCGATATCACCGTCAGGAGAATGGCGCTGATCGAGATCGGCGGATGGGCGTTCTTCCTAGCTCCAGTCGGCATTGATGAGGGCGATACACTTGAGGATAAGCTGGATCTCGCGATAGATGGGGCGTTGTTCATACAGAGCCTCGGCATAAAACCAAAGATCTCCATTTTATCAGGCGGCAGGTTCGAGGATGTTGGCAGGAGCGAGCGTGTGGATATCAGCTTGGAGCATGGTGAATTTATAGCCGCAAGAGCTAGAGAGATGAATATAGATGCCACACATCGAGGTATACTGATAGAGTCGGCACGCGGCGACGATATGGTGCTCGCGCCCGATGGCGTATCCGGCAATCTCCTCTTCAGGTCTCTGCATATGGTATGCGGCGCCAACTCTATGGGCGCGCCCATTATCACAGACAAGATCGTGTTCATCGACTCGACCAGGGCCAGATCGGATTTTGTAGGGCCTGTTATCCTGGCCAGCGCGATGGTATCGAGAAGAGAAGATGCGCAGATGGATGTGACCATCAATTAACCCAAACAGAACCGACCATTGTAGTTGCTCCGATCTTCTCCGGCATTTGTATGCAAACGAAGTTCACCATGGGAATGACAAAGTACCTGTCCGGATAAGCGCTGAGGCCATTGTTTACCGCTTCTGCATGTCAGAAAACACATAATCTTTATTCGGATAGGTCCGAATTTTTATACCAAACACTCATGGCCTGCGTTCGGCCCTGAGAATGAAAACGGGACATTGATGAAAAGCCTCCGAACAAAGAGCCATTTTCATCCCTATGGGTGACCTTCAGTCGTGAGCGTTTTTCGTACCGAACACTCATGACCCATGGCCGCATGGTTCATGGTTCGGACCTAAGCTCCCCAACCATTAGGCAAAGGAGAGAGAAAAATGAAGCACGTAATATCGTTTCTTCTTCATATGGCAAAGTGTATATTGCACAGTGCTAATCGCTATGCTTCGGCGTTATATGCCTAAAAACGGGGAGCTTAGGTTCGGAGGCATTTTCGTACCAATTCAAAAGTTGTTCAACAGATCATCGAGATTCTAGAGGATTTCTAAAAACCCACCTTTTTGATATAAAATGTTGTTAATACAAATATGTTGCAACACGCGAGCATCTTAAAAAGGAGGTTTATAGGAATTCTCTCTATTCTACCAAATCTTCAGACTATTTTCACCACTACCCGCTACATGCCAAAATTAGGATATGAGCATGCTCATTTGAGCATACTCATGCCGAATAGCTGTCGTAGATGTATATGTCCTTGTCTCCTGTGCGGTTGTCCGTCCATACTATCTTACGGCTTCCGATGCGTGGCTCTGTCTGGTCTCCAGGGGCTATGCATACCGGAATCTCCTTGCCTTTCTTGATATCGAATAGATAGATGTCCCAGTTGCCGTTCCTGTTGCCCTGGTATACAACGACACCGTTCTCTATATCCGGATTCGTCTGGTCGCCGGGATCTGATGTTATTCGAATCTCCGTACTGGTATTCGTATCGAATGCGTAGACGTCCCAGTTTCCGTTTCTGTTGTCCTGATACACCACTATGTAGCCATCTGTTGCAGGATTGATCTGATCGGCTGGGTCGCTTGTAATCTTGATCTTCTGCTGTCCCTTCCACACGTAGACGTCCCAATTCCCATCCTTGTTGTCCTGATAAACAGCTATCTCGCCTGCGGATCGTGGATTGGTCCCGCTTGGAGGTATCGCCTCGACAGGCTCGCTCCCTCCATAGACGAGCTTCTTGTAGAGCCTCCAGCCGGCGAAGGATAGATCCTGCCATACGAGGTACTTGTCCCCGAGGGATATCGGCGATGGTGTATAGAACTCCGCACCAGTGAGCTGGGAACGGTTCGCAGTCAAAACATCGAATGTCCTCACGGCCCAGTTATCGTGTTGGGGATTCTGACCGACCCATGCTATCACATTGCCCCTTATATCAGGGTACATATCATATAGAGGTCCGCCTGCTAGCGGGATCTCAACCTCTCTGAAGAGATCGTACACGTAAATATCCGGAGTTCCGGTGCGGTTGTCCATCCATACAACGAAGTTGCCGCTAACTGCTGGTCTGCTCTGTTCGCCAGGCGCTCTGCATACCACACTTATCTGCCCGCTTAAGCTCTCGGATCTCGGCCTTTCCTTCAGGGTGTCCAGCCAGACGAGCTTCTGATCCATATCCGGCTTCGCCTGTGCCGGTCCAGCTGCAACAAGATCGTCTTTCCACGTGGTGATGTCGAGCTTGCGCAGGGATCCGTCATCATCGATGTATGCTATGTACTTCCCGGATACCGCTGGAGATGACTGTATCCCGGGCCTCGGATACCTCTTGCCCCACTTCTTATCGTATATGTAATAAGCGATATCGCCTGTCGCTCTATCCTCCCATACGATCGTGTTTCCGTAGATGTCCGGGAATACCTGATCTCCCTCTCCTGTCAGCCTAGACTCGTTGCCCGTGCTCATGTCATAAACATAGATATCCCAATCGCCATTTCTGTCATCCTGCCATACGATAAGGCTTCCTGATATCTTCGGGTACATCTGGTCGCCCGGACCCTTGTGAATGGGCAGGATCTTCTCATCAGAGATATTATAGGCGGTAATATCCCAGTTGCCGGATGAGTTATCCATCCATACGATCGTGTTTCCGGAGATGTCTGCCCATACCTGATCGCCAGGACCGGTTGCCACTGCAGTAACACTTCCGGTTGTCATATTGATCATATGAACATCCGAGGATCCGGAGCGGTAATCGGAATAAACAACGTTCTGTCCGGAAACACGTGGGTATAGCTGATCCCCCTCCTCTCTCAATATCGGCACCTCGGATCTCGTGAAGAAATCGAATCCGTATATATCCCAGTCGCCACGCCGATTATCGGACCACACCATAAGGCTGCCGTTTGTCGAGGGAAAGTCTGTGCTGAGCCAGAGCAATGGATCCCAGAGCGGGGACCTCGCCCTTATCTGCGGCCTTCCTGTGCTATCATCCATCCATACTACGTATTTATTGCTCAGAATCTTGCTGGAAGCTATCGGCTTTACTCTGTACGGATCACCTTTCCCATCGCTTGGCGTTTGATACAGAGGCATTGTGGCAATCGGGATCTCTCTGCCCTTCACTATATCGTATAGGTAGATATCCGCTGCACCACCGCGCTCATCAAGCCATGCCACATATCTATCGTATACGCAGGGAGCTCCCTGGTTGTATACATTCGTGCATATCGGGGTCTCTCTGCCTGTGCTCAGATTGTACGAGTATATATCCCAATTCCGGATGGTCTTGTTCGGCGCGTTCCTGCCATCGGCCCAGACTATCGTATCCCCATAGATCCAGGGCTGAACCTGGTTCGCAGGATTTGTGCATATGGGGGTCTCCTTGCCAGTGGTGATGTTGTACATGTATATATCCCAGTTACCGGACCTCTTGTCAGCCCATACGACTCGATCCTTGAAGATCACAGGCGATAATAGCTGTGCCTGCTGCTGTGTTGTTATCTGCCGCTCTGAGCCCTGGAGTATGTCGTACAAATAGATCTGATCGCTTCCTGTTCTGTTGTCCATCCAGACCACATACTTGCCATCGATCATGGGATATCTCTGATCCGATTGATCTCTCGAGATCTGTCTCTCCTTGCCAGAGGTGAGGTCGTAGAGAAATACGTCGAGATTCCCGTTTCTCATGTCCGTGTATATCACATAATTCCCGGAGATGTCGGGGCTGCTGTGATCGATATCATCGTTTGTGATCCTGATCTCCTCACCGGTTGTTAGATTCAAGAGGTACACCTGATACCGTCCGGTTCTGTCGTCAGTCCATACGACCCTGTCTTCAAACACCGCTGGATTTGTGTGGTTGAAAGCTCCGGGTGTTATGAGCAGATCCGGAACTATTGTCCTGTCCCACATGTATATGTCAGGATCCTGGAGCCCCTGTCTGTAATCGCTCCAGACGGCCCCTCTCTCGCCGATAGCGGGCTCCATAACAATAGGTCCTTGAATGAGAGAAAGTTCCTCTCCGCTCTCAACGTTGTATAGGATTATCTCCGTTCCATTGTTCTGCCAGGCTATGTATTCGCCATAAACAGCCGGCGCGGTCTGAATGCCTGGTCTGGTCAGAACGGTCTCCCTTCCTGAGGAGATATCGTAGAATGCGATATCCAGCTCACCTGATCTGTTATCTGCCCATGCTGCGATATTGCCATCGATCGACGGTAGGGTCTGATCTCCATTGGCCTTGCAGATGGCTTTCTCAGAGCCACTTGAGATATCATACATGTAGATATCGAAATTTCCGCTTCTGTTATCAGACCAGACTATGCGCCCCCTGCTGACCTTTGGCGTTATCTGATCGCCCTGTGCAGCCGTTACAGCTATCTCTTTTCCTGTTGTTAGATCTTTCATGTAGATATTCCAGTCTCCGTTCCTGTCATCGCTCCAGACGACTGTATCGCCGTCGATATCAGGATCTGTCTGGTTTCCCTGTGCATCCGTGACTATCTCTTCGACACGTTTCTTGACATCATAGAGGTAGATATCAGCGTTGCCGCTGCGCATATCCTGCCAGA
>CAZMZV010000001.1:68064-70207 GCA_964570975.1 uncultured Methanotrichaceae archaeon
TTCTTGACATCATAGAGGTAGATATCAGCGTTGCCGCTGCGCATATCCTGCCAGACTATTCTGTAATTTGATACTGCTGGATTGATCTGGATGAAGGGATCGATGCAGATCCATCGTTCTTCTCCGATCTCGAGGTCGTACATGAATATATCGAAGTTCTCACTTCTGCTATCGGCCCAGACCACAATATGGCCATCTATATCCGGCTGTTCCTGCGCAGATCCCGTATAAACGGCAATCGGTCGCTCCTTTCCCGTATCAGCTGAAGATGCTGTAGCAAGTATGATTGTAACAAGAACAGCGTGAGCTATCATTTTGCCTATCATCTTTCATTCCTCGTTCCACAGCAACCAGGCCATTTGCAGTGCACCTATATGAAGTTATTTCGACATATGTCGTTAAATATCTCTCACACAACGAATCTTCAGCTCATCAGACTTAAATAAGTCTCGTGCACACTCCAAGCCGTGATAAATCATGTCACTGGAGATAGAGAATATCCATGCGAGAGAGATCCTTGACTCTCGCGGCAACCCGACGATAGAGGTGGATGTCACTACATGCTGTGGTTTTGGCAGGGCTGCAGTTCCATCTGGGGCATCGACAGGCACTTACGAGGCGCTGGAGCTGAGAGATGGCGGTGATCGGTATGGCGGAAAGGGCGTGCTCAAGGCTGTGAGGAATGTCAATGAGGTGATAGCGCCGAAGTTGATCGGGCTTGATGTTCTCGATCAGAGGGGAATAGACCAGATCATGATAGAGATGGATGGCACACCGAACAAATCGAATCTCGGGGCGAATGCGATACTCGGCGTCTCCCTGGCAGTAGCAAAGGCTGCAGCGAGCTCTCTTGGCATACCTCTCTACAGGTATCTTGGCGGGGTCTCGGCCACAAGATTGCCTGTTCCATCCTTGAATGTGCTCAATGGAGGAAAACATGCCGGGAACAATCTTGCGATTCAGGAGTTCATGATAGAGCCGTGGGGGGCGGAGTGCTTCAGCGAGGGTTTGAGGATGGCTGCAGAGACGTATCATGCGCTTGGCAAGATACTGAGCGGCAAATACGGCAACGTCGCAACCAACGTCGGCTTTGAAGGTGGTTATGCTCCTCCGATATCGAGAACCAGAGACGCCCTCGATGCGATAATGGCAGCATTGGATGTGACAGGATACACGGAGGAGATAAAGCTGGCCATAGATGCTGCAGCATCCAGCTTTTACCTCGATGGTGGTTATTCGATAGATGACGACAGGCTTACTCCAGGAGAGCTTATCGATTTCTATGTTGATCTCGTCAAGACGTATCCCATTGTTCTACTAGAAGATCCCTTCGAGGAGAATGCCTTCGAGGATTTTGCGGAGCTCACAGCGAAGATCCCGGATACGATAATCGTAGGAGATGACCTCTACGTAACAAATATGGAGCGAATCAAGAAGGGCATAAAGATGAGGGCCACAAACGCTCTTCTCCTGAAGCTCAACCAGATCGGGAGCGTATCAGAAGCATTCGATGCGGCCACGCTTGCGTTCCGGAACGGCTTCCAGGTTATGGTGAGCCACAGATCGGCTGAGACAGAGGATTCGTCTCTCGCGGATGTATCTGTCGCAGTAGGCGCAGAGCTTATAAAAACCGGCGCACCGGCGAGAAGCGAGAGGAACGCGAAATACAACCAGCTCCTGAGGATCGAGGAGGCCCTGGGGGAGTCGGCGAGCTACGCCGGAAAGAGAATATGGAGATGATCTGATAAAATGGGTCGCAGGCGTGGCCGACAAAATAGACGTCTGGAGATGATTTGTTGAATAAGTAAAGACGTTTAGGTCGACAGCGATCGATTCATATCGATTGGTGAGAATTTGCTTCATGGTATCGAAAAACCTTCATGGCCTACTGCCACCCCTCTGGTTGAAAATGGCGCGGAAGCATTTTCATACCAAACACTCATGACCCGAGGTCAGCCATGTGAAGTTGTTCGAGACATTTTGGGCCTGTCCGGATGAGCGCTGTGGCCAGAAATTCGGACCTTTACCGCTTCTGCATCTCAGAAACACTTAATCCTTATTCGGGCAGGTCCGATATTTTTATACCAATCATTTGAGAATTCCTATAAACCTCCTTTTTATGATGCTTTCGTGTTGCAGCATA
>CAZMZV010000002.1:0-16863 GCA_964570975.1 uncultured Methanotrichaceae archaeon
GCGTAGAGCTTTCCATAGGGTCTTTTCGATCTGGGAGAGAGCTTATGCCATTCGCTATCTAGAAGCTCATCAATGCTCAGAGATATGTCTGGAAATCGATCCAGGAGCTCTGAGATATGATGGCCCACTAAATCTAGATCGGCATCATCCAAAGAGGATATCTCCACGTGCCTGTCGACCTGCTCCCTCTTTATTGATCCTCGGAGGTATATCGTTCCGCCGTGCATGCCGCTTCCGATGAAGTTCGCATTATGCGATTCGTATAGGCCGAGCAGTATGACCAATCCGCCTGCCATGTACTCTCCAAGAAAGTCCTGTGAGGTTCCGCCGATGATTAGCAGAGGCCTTCTATCGTCGAACTCCTTCATGTGAAGCGCTGCTCTGTAGCCGACATCTTTTTTTATGAAGATCTTCCCTCCGCGCATCGACATACCCACAACATCCCCGGCTCTCCCCTCGACTACGATCTCGCCGGATTCCATTGTGTTGCCTACACCATCCTGGGCATTTCCATGGACGATTATCCTGTGGCCGAAGAGAAAGGCTCCAAGGTCGTTTCCTGGCGTGCCGTATATCTCTATGGTCATGGCACTTCGCTGGGGCGAGTAGAGCCTGGTGCCTATGTATCGCTGACCGCAGACATTTTTCAGCACAACCCTTTCACAACCTTCAAGCATCTTCTCCCTTATAATCTCGTTCAGCTCCTTGGTATCCAGATTCTCTGCATCTATAACGGTCTCATCGGTCAGTCTGTCGCATACCCTATCCAAGTGGACCTCCTCCATCTCACTCCCCCGCGCCCTTTATTCCAAGAACATCGAGCTCCCACTCATGAAGGTCAATGCCTCTCAGTTGATCGCGATTTCCTCTGAGGCTCTCTATAGCATTGATTCCCATGCCGCCGAGCATCTCTTCGATCTCATGGGACCAGGCAGCAAGGAGGTTTACAAGCCTTTGGCTGGCTTTATCCACATCCAACCTTCGCGAGAGATTCTTATCCTGTGTGCAGATGCCCCAGTTGCACTTTCCGGTGTAGCATTTCTGGCATAATGTGCAGCCCATCGCTATAAGAGCCGCCGTGCCGATGTAGACCGCATCTGCGCCCAGAGCTATGGCTTTGATAACGTCCGCGCTGCACCTGATCCCGCCGCCAGCGATTATCGAGCACCTCTCTCGTATTCCCTCATCTCTCAGCCTTTTATCGACCGTGGCTATCGCCAGCTCTATTGGTATCCCCACGTTGTCTCTTATGACCTTCGGGGCTGCTCCAGTGCCACCTCGAAATCCATCTATCGCGATTATATCCGCGCTGGCTCTAACAATACCGGATGCAATGGCTCCGATATTGTGGACCGCGGCTATCTTGACGATGATCGGCTTCTCGTAGTTTGTGACCTCCTTCAGCGCGGATATGAGCGTTGCCAGATCCTCTATGGAGTATATGTCATGATGCGGCGCAGGAGATATGGCATCCGTCCCATGTGGAATCATCCGGGTCGATGCCACCTTCTCGGAGACCTTCTCTCCCGGAAGATGACCGCCGATGCCCGGCTTTGCACCCTGCCCTATCTTTATCTCGACTGCAGCTGCGCAGTTGAGATACTCTGCGTCTATTCCAAAGCGTCCGGATGCAACCTGAACGATCGCGTGCTTTCCATAAATACCTCTCATCTCATGCGGCAGCCCGCCCTCGCCCGTGTTGAAGAACGTTCCCGATCTCCCTGCGGCGATTGCAAGCGCTTTAAATGCATTGTAGCTTATCGCCCCATAGGACATCGCCGAGAAGAGGATGGGGGTCTCCACCATCAGGCTCGGACCCAGGTTTGCATCTATCGCATCATCTCTCAGCGAGAGCCTCTCGGGCCTAGATCCCAGGAAAGTCCTGAGCTCCATCGGCTCTCTGAGAGGATCTATGGATGGGTTTGTGACCTGGGATGCGTTCAGCAGTATGTGATCCCAGTATATCTTGAATGGCTTATCGCTTCCACAGCCGGTAAGGAGAACACCACCGGTCTCGGCCTGCCTTTTGATGTCCTCTATTCGCTCGCGCGGCCATGTGGCGTTTGGCCTGTAGAAGGAGGGTGTGGGACTGACCTCTATAGCGTTTCTTGGGCATATCAACACACACCTCTGACACCCAACACATCTATAGTTATCAGATACCATTCTGTCCTTGACTGCATCGTAGGCATGCACCCCAAATGAGCACTGCCGTTCGCATGCCCTGCATCTGTCGCAATCATCATTTCTGTAAATAAGAAACTCAGGTAAGACTGAAGATCTCATCCTCTACCATCCTCTCGGCAAGCTCGCAGACAATCGGCTCCCCACCTCTCGGAGACCAGACAGAATCGAGGTCCGGCGATATCAGCCTTATCGAGGCCTCCTCTGAGGAGATGTAGAACATCTCCCCTCTCACGGCTGCTGTGAGCGGTCTGAGCCGTATCCTGTCCGTGAGGCCGATCATTCTATTGCTCTGAGCTATGATTATAGCAAACGGGCCGTTCATTAGGAGCGGAGCGTACACCCTTCTTAAGGCCGTGAGCAGACTCTTCTCCTTCTCGTTCATCGCCTCTATGGAATCCCAGACTGGCGGTGCGAGGATCTTCGCCACAATATCTATCGGAAGCGCATGCCTTCTTGTGAGAAGATCCACCGCATATGCTATCACTTCAGTATCCGTATGGAGGGTGCATTCGTATCCATTCATCTCCAGATACCAGCGGTTCGTTCCGTAAGACGATATCTCGCCATTGTGCACTACTGTGGTATCGAGAAGGCCGAAGGGATGGGCTCCGCCCCACCAGGCCTGGCTGTTGGTTGGAAACCTCCCGTGGGCGGTCCAGATATGACCCCTGTAAAGGCTATCGAGCATGAAGTATCTTCCGATATCCTCGGGATAGCCGACGCCCTTGAAGCAGCCCATATTCTTGCCTGAGGAGAATACGTAGGCATTATCGATTCTGGAGTTGACCCAGATCACCTTTCTCACTACATACTCATCATCTGGTAGAGACAGGTCATCACCATGCTTTCTTGGCAGTACGAAGTACCTCCATAGGAGAGGAGGATCTCTAACCACAACATCATCGCTGTGTGGGATCTCCTCGTCATAGACCACATCAAAGCCCTCGCAGAGAAACATCTCGAACGATACCTTCGCCTCTGCCTGGGCCACAGCATCTCCTGTGAACATCAGATGAAATGCATAATATTCCTTATATTCTGGATATATGCCATAGGCTGCAAAGCCACCTCCAAGCCCATTGCTGCGGGCTTGCATGTTAGCCATAGCTCGAATGACTCGCTCGCCTGTGAACCTCTCCCCTTCTCGGTTCATGGCCCCGAAGACGGAGCAGGCGCATATCTCCTTGCTGTAAGGCTTATCTCTTCTAGCACGCATGACGACCTCAAACTCCAATCGATTCAAAAGCTGTCAATTAACTCCGACGGATCGAGTTTTATATCTATTTGAGAATTTTTCATAAAAGTTATGAACCTAATCTCCCCAACCATTAGGCAAAGGAGGAAAAATGAGGTGCGCAATACCATTTCTCCTTCATATAGCAAAGTACCTCCTGCCCACTGCTAATCGCTATGCTTCGGCGTTATTCAGAGAAATCGTTAGTTCATCTAACCATGACCAAAATGGCGCTTTTCTCGTTTGAAATTCTTCTCAGCATACGATAAGGGAGGGCCTCGCTTTCACCTCATCCTTGAATGAAGCTTCCTCCCCTCCAGACAACTGCGAAGTAAAAGTAGCCCGGCCAGGATTCGAACCTAGGTAAGGAGGTCCAGAGCCTCCCGTGATTGACCGCTACACCACCGGGCTGCATCTCTCTTTCGTAGTAGATGTATCATATTAATCTATCGGTGACCTTCCCGTGTTGAATGAATCTAGACATCTAGGTCGATAGCAATTGATTTGTATCTTTGACCATCAACGATTAAAGGCCGAGCTGCACTTCGAATAGTAATGTGGGGACAGAAGAGAGATACGCTATTGGAGTTAAACTACACAATGTTAACTAAAGATAAAAAGTATTTCTAAGTTTTCAGCCATCGTGCTTCTTTTTCAAACGTTTGTGGCTCGGCAGCAGGAGAGAAGGTTAAGTATGATGAATGTTAATAATTAATCGGAGGAATTATATGGCTAGAATTCTGGTCGCCTATTATTCTCGAACTGGCAACACGGCTAAGATGGCCAGAGCAGTTGCTGATGGCGCGAGAGCTGCAGGAGCGGAGGTCGAGCTCAAGCAGGTGGAGGATGTCAAACTTGAAGATATGAAGGGCGCGGACGGAATAATAATCGGCTCTCCAACGTACTACGGACTGATGGCAGCAGAGGTCAAACAGCTTTTCGATGGCAGCTCGAGAATAAGGGGCAAGCTGGAGGATAAGATCGGGGCAGCCTTCACATCATCCGCGAGCATAGGAGGAGGAAATCAGACCACGCTCCTCTCACTGATACAGGCCATGCTGATTCACGGAATGATAATCGTCGGAGATCCTATGGAGACCGGCGGACATTACGGAGCGATAGCCATCGGATCTCCGGATGGGGATGCTATTAACACATGCAGGAAGCTCGGCGAGAGGGTGGCGCGGCTGGCGGAGAGATTGAAGAGGTGACCCCTCTCGCTCCTAACGGGTAGTTGTGGTTTATAATTCTCGTTACACACCTTTGATCTTAGCAGTCGCTGTATTCTTAGCGGCGATCTCCAGGCAGAATAAGGGTAAAGTATCTCTGATAACCGATAGCTTCAGGGATCGTCTCTCTGAGGAGCTTTTTCATGGCGCACATCCCATCAATGCACCACTACTCATCCCAACCGCAGCGAGCTGCGGGGTATTCTAATAAAATAATCGATTCTTATCATAGTTCAGATTTGTTTGAATTCGCACATACGGAAAACCTTCATGGCCTAACCGCCACTATGTGAATGAAAATTGTCCAGAGCCATTTTCATGCCGATTTGGACGGTCATGAGGCGATCAAAGGCTGTAATTTTGTCTCAGAGGTTGCGTATATTCTGGAGATGACTTTCAACCGATTAATATTCGCATTATTGCTATCAGCAAACGTATTTCTAAAACTCCAACCTGTTTCAGCTTCATGACCAAAAATTGTTCAACACAGCATATTCAGCAAAAATTTTTAATATGAATATCATGCTCGCGGTATTGAGCATGCCGATCGAGGACATCAATAGGGATTTGGCCTTTCAGATAGTGGAATACCTCGGGCAGGGTGTTCTCACATCGAGGATCGCGGATGGTCGCCGGGTGATCGACTACGCGAATCCTGCGATATCCGATATGCTCGGCATTCATCGAAGAGAGATCATCGGAAGATCGCTGGATGATTTTGTGCATCCCGATGACATTCCAAAGCTTTTGGAGGGAAGAAAGCTTAGGTCTCAGGGCAAGACGACGAGCTACGAGATCAGGCTTTTACGGAAAGATGGCAGGGAGTTGCCGGTGCTCGTAACCGGCGCCCCGAGGTTCGAGAATAAGACCTTCGTTGGATCCATACTCGTCATTACAGATCTCTCGGAGTACCACGCGGTCTTGCAGATGCTCAAAAATTCGGAGCTGAGGTTCGCTGAAATTCTGGAGTTCATGCCCGATCCGGCCTTCGGCATAGATCTTGAGGGCAGGGTGATGTTCTGGAATCAGGCCTGCGAGTTACTTACAGGTGTGAAAAAGGCGGAGATCGTTGGCAGAGGCGATTACGAATACGCGATACCATTCTACGGCCACAAAAGAAAGGTGCTCGCCGATCTGGTTCTCGAGGGATACGATGATAACCTCGCGTCTAAGTACGATAATCTCAGAGCAGAGGGAGATGTCCTGACCGCTGAGGTCTACATACCTACATTCGGCCCGGAGGGCTCCTACCTCTGGCTTAAGGCCGCTCCGACATACAACTCCGATGGCAAGATAACAGGAGCTATAGAGATTATACGCGATATAAGCGATCAGATACGTAAAATAAAGGCGCTCAGCCTGAGCGAGGCCAGATATAGATCGCTGGTGGAGGACATGCCGTTTCTTTTATGTCGCTTCGATCACAATGCCGTTCTCACATTCGTCAACGATAACTACTGCAGATATTTCGGTTATGATAGAGATGAGCTGATAGGCAGATCATTTCTGGATTTCATACCTGAGAATGAGAGGGAGGGAGTGCTGAAGAGATTTAGAAGCCTGACGCCTGCAAGGCCGTATGTGAAATACATGCACAAGGTTTTGAGAGGAGATCAATTACGATGGCAGAAGTGGACCGATCGAGCTATCTTCGGGCCTGATGGAGAGGTGGTTGAATATCAATCGGTTGGCGAGGACATAACAGATGAAAAAGCCATGGAGGATGCGCTCAGGCAGAGCGAGCAGAGATTCAGGGTACTCGCTGAGAGCACATCAGCCGGCATAGCTATCTTCAAAGATGAGAGGTTCTTTTACGTCAACAGGGCTGGAGAGGAGATAAGCGGATACACAAGAGACGAGCTCATAGGCGAATCTATATGGAAGGTCGTTCACCCCGATGACATCCAATGGATCAAGGATATGTACACGCTCAGAATACACGGCGAGGCAATTCCCAACAGATACGAGTTCAGGATAGTCACCAAGAAGGGAGATGTGAGATGGGTGGATTTTGCTGCTGGCACAATAGAGATCGATGGCGAGACCGCGATACTTGGAACACTTGTCGACATCACGGAGAGAAAGCTCGCCGAAGAGGCTCTGAGACGGGAAGAGGAGATCTTGGAGGAGAAGGTGAAAGAGCGCACTGCTGAGCTCGAGAAGAGGAACGAGGAGTTGGAGCGATTCGTTTACACGGTCTCTCATGATCTGAGAAGGCCGCTGATAACCATAGGCGGGCTCGCCGACCTTATAGAACTGGATATATCTAAGGGGGATGTGGAAAAGGCGATTCAGAGCCTGAGAACCATCCAGAAGTCTGTTGAGCGATTGGACTCGCTCTTGAACGATCTGCTCGAGCTCTCCAGGATCGGACGTGTCGTCAATCCTCCGGAGGACGTTCCATTCGACGAGATCGTGAAAGAGGCGATGGCCGAGCTTTCAGACAAGATCAAAGAGAAGGGAGTTCGCATCAGCATCGCTCCAGAAATGCCCCTGGTCCGCGTGGACAGGATCAGAATTGTAGAGATGCTCGTTAATTTAATGGATAACAGCATAAAGTACATGGGGGAGCAGGAGAACCCCAAGATAGATATCTTCTACAAAGATGGCGTATTCTCCGTCAAGGACAACGGAATCGGGATTGAGGACAGCAAGAAGGATAAGGTCTTCGAGCTCTTCTACAAAGTCGACCCCAAGAGCGAAGGGACAGGCGTCGGCCTGACCATCGTCAAAAGGATTGTCGAGGCTCACGGGGGGAAGATCTGGATAGAATCAGACGGAAGGAGCGGAACAACCTTCTGCTTCACGCTTCCAGTTGTTGGCCCCACACATCCATGAATATCGATATTCGCATACGATGTTCGTTTGCCTAAGGGCTTTATCAGCGTCCCAGTCCATTATGAATATCGGAGTTCGCATATCACTGGGAATCTCACTCATCTCTCAAAGGCACATCGATTCTCATCAGATCCGATGCAATCGATGTCTCGGGAAAGATCTTTCTGGCATCGTTAAGAAGCGGTGTTGTATCCTCCGAGTATCTTGAGCTTATGTGCGTCAGAATCAATCTTCTCACGCCGGCCCTCAATGCAAGAGCGGCTGCCTCTCCGGCTGTTGTGTGCTTCGTCTCGACGGCCCAGTCCAGCATATCATCTGCCAGAGCGCCATCGTGTATCAGAAGGTCGGCATCTCTGCTCGCCTCCTCGATCTCCTGTGTGGGTCTTGTATCTCCGCTGTAAACGATCTTTCTGCCGGGCCTGGGCTTTCCCAGTACATCCTCAGGCTTGATAACCCTTCCTTTGATCTCCACGCACTCCCCGCGCTGGAGCCTGCCGAAGAGCGGTCCCACGGGCACTCCGAGCTCTATAGCGCGCTCTCTGTTAAACCTCCCCGGTCTCATATCCTCAAGCAGAACGTAACCAAGGCTCGGCACACTGTGGTGGGTCGCGACGGAGATGATGCTGTAGCCGTTCATCTTAACGATATCGCCAGGGCGCATCTCGAGCGCTCTGACCTCGAAATCCCTGGCGCAGCAGGCCAAGCTGTTGAACAGGCTCACGACTCTAGCGGTTCGCGGCGGACCGGCGATCACAAGAGGAGACTCTCTCCCCTGAAACGCCATGGTCTCGAGGAGACCCGGTATCCCCAGAATGTGGTCTGCATGCAGATGCGTCAAGAAGATGTGGCTGAGGCGCATCATTCCAGTCTTGGCTATCATCATCTGTCTCTGGGTGCCCTCGCCACAATCGAAAAGCAGAAGCTCCCCCTCTCTGTTTATGAGAATGGCGGGAAGGCTTCTCTCAGGCGTTGGTAGTGAGCCAGCGGTGCCTAAAAAGATGACCTGTAGCAACAGCCCTCACCTTGAAAATCACTGCATATAGCTGTCGAGGCGCCTGAGACCTTCCATCTCGCTCTTGTCCATTCCAGAGATCTCGATTATACTCTCCTGAATGCGAATAGGCGCCTTGGCCCTCAGCGCGAGCGCAAGACAATCGCTGGGTCTCGCGTCGAGCTCGCTTCTATTCGAGCCGTGTAAAAGGGAGAGCCTCGCATAGTATATGCCCCCTTCGAGATCATCTATGAGCACATCCGCTATAGTCGCCTGGAGACACTCTAGAACGGAGATGAAAAGATCGTGAGTCATCGGCCTGGGGGATACCTCTCCTGAGAGGGCGTTGTGTATCGATATAGCCTCGGATAGTCCGACGAATATTGGCACTATTCTGGATCTCTCGTCCTCCAGGAGGACTACGGGCGATGGGGCTCCGCCTAGCGTCTCTGCTATATAAACACCTTTCACCTTCACAGGCACGGCGTTATCCTCGCCGCCCTCTTCATAGACATCTTCTACCATCTTAATTTCCCCAAGCTGCTCGCGCTGAACGTATGTCTCAGGCTTTAGCTACAGCCACCTTTATGTTCATGCCATCGACATCCCAGTCCTTAACGAGTTCACCCTCAATATCTATATCACTTCCTATTCTTAAGAGAGTCGCCCTGACCTCGCTGCTTATATGGTCCCTCCAGTTGGAGATGAGATCGAGGACATCGTTTTTATCGAGCGCGACTGAGACCTTGATCTTGTCGTCCACCTTCAGATCGAGATCCTTCCTCATGTCCTGGATCCTTCTTATGATCTCGCGCGCGTATCCCTCTGCCTTCAGATCATCTGTTAGCTGAATATCAACATAGACCGTGCCTTTTGAGAACTCGGCAGGTATCAAGTTGGCTGGCGGTTTTTCGTGGAACTCCACCATATCTGGTGTTATCTCGTATCTCTTGCCCCGCCACTCCAACGGCTCGCCGCTCTCTAGAATGCGCTTTATCTCCTTTGGAGGTGATGACATGATCGCATCGACCACATCTTTGGAATAGCCCTTGAAGACCGGCCCGATCTTCTTCTGGACGACCGAGATCTCAATCTCCATCTCGGGCTTTTCTCCCGGGGGAAGAACGATTATCTCCTTGGAGTTCGTCTGCGTCTTTAGAACGTTAACTAGATCTCCCAGATCCATCTTCTCCTTTGTGGAGATGATTATCCTGGAGACAGGCCAGCGGAGCTTTCTTCCGCCTTTCTGTCTTGCGTTAGAAGCCGCCTCAGCGATCTCTCTCACGTAATTCATGCTCTCCTCGAGCCTCTTGTCTATCAGATCCTCCCTGTAACCAGGCCAGTCACACATGTGCACAGATTCTGGAGCATCAGGATCGAGACCTCTGACGAGATTCTGATACATGCTCTCCGCCAGAAAAGGCGTGAAGGGCGCAAGAAGTTTGATGAGATGCGACATAACGTTATAGAGCGTGGCGTAAGCAGCCAGTTTGTCAGGATCTTCCGTCTCTATCCACGTTCTCGGCCTCACGAGCTGTATGTACCATCTGGACAGATCCTCGAGGATGAATTCCTGCAGCGCTCTTGTAACTCTATGGAGCATATACTGGGACATATTGGTCTCGATCTCCTTCGCGAGGGAGTTCACCCTAGAGATCAGCCAGCGATCCTCCGGTCTGAGTGCGTACTTTTCGATATCAGCCTTTGATATATCGAATCCGTCTAGAATCATGTAGGGCAGCGGGAATCTGTATGCGTTCCATAATATATTGAGCATCCTGTTGATGTTCTCAACGCCATCCCAGCTGAAGTGCAGGTCCTCCCATGGCGCATTTGATGCGAGAACATAGAAGCGAAGCGTATCGGCACCGTATTTGTCGACGACCTCCTCCGGCTGTACAACGTTTCCTATGCTCTTGGACATCTTTCTGCCCTGCTCATCGAGCGTGAATCCATGCATCAGCACACTCTTGTACGGAGCTCTGCCAAACGCAACCATGCTCGCTCCCAGCTGGGAGTAGAACCAGCCTCTGGTCTGATCGTGCCCTTCGGTTATAAAATCGGCCGGCCACCACTCCTTGAATTCGCCAACATCTCTCGGAAAGTTCAGGGTAGCCCAGGATGCCACGGCGCTGTCGAACCACACGTCGAAGACATCCGGGACACGTTCCATCTCTCCACCGCAGCTGCATTTTATCTTGACCTCATCTACGGCGGGCCTGTGGAGATCTTCTACCTTGCAGCCGCACTTCTCTTCCAGCTCAGCCGCGGTGCCTATTACATCCATGGTTCCGCAGCTTCTGCATATCCATATGGGCAGTGGAATTCCCCAGTAACGCTGTCTCGATATGCACCAATCG
Organism: uncultured Methanotrichaceae archaeon; assembly: GCA_964570975.1. Classification (GTDB taxonomy): domain Archaea; phylum Halobacteriota; class Methanosarcinia; order Methanotrichales; family Methanotrichaceae; genus Methanothrix_B. The sequence continues at coordinate 10,840 of CAZMZV010000002.1, forward strand.
CGAGCATTCGATATCCAATCCTTGAATCTCGCGGATCCTGCCCACTCCGGATACCATGAGACCTTCTCTATCTCCTGAAGCATCTGCTCTTTGAGATCCGATATCCGCAAGAACCACTGCCGAGTGGCTATGAATATTATCGGAGTCTTGCACCTCCAGCAGTGGCCGTATCTATGGACGATCTCGCCGCTCGCCAGGAGCGCACCCCGCTCCCTGAGATCCTCTATGACCTCCGGATTCGCATCTCTTACATACTTGCCCTCGTACTTCTCGCCAGCCTCTGAGGTGTATTTTCCATCCTCTCCGACCGGACAGAATATCGGCATCTTCTTCTCGATTCCCAGCTCGTAATCCTCGAGGCCGTGCCCGGGTGCTATATGAACTATTCCTGTGTTCTCAGCCGTGACGAAGTCCGCTAGATGCGCCCTGTGGACGAAATCCCTCTGCGGGGGAACTATATCCTGAAGGGGATTGATATATGTTAGAGAGAGGAGATCCTCACCGCGCATGCTCTCCAGTATCTCATAATCGACATAACGGCCCTGCTTCAGAACGTTCTCAACGAGATCCGTGGCGATTATCAGAACCTCGTATGTTCCGTCCTTTCGCCAGGCCCTGACCTTTGAGTAGATGAAGTCCTTGTGGACAGCCACGCCAACGTTTGCTGGGATGGTCCAGGGTGTTGTGGTCCATATCACGATGTATGTGTTGTCCTCTCCAACAACAGGGAACTTAACGTATATCGACGGGTCCCTTTCATCCCAGTACTCCACCTCAGAGTCTGCTATGGCAGTCTGGCATCGCGGGCACCAGTTCACCACTCTGAGACCCCTCTCAAGAAGGCCCCTCTCATGAGCTCTCTTCAGCGTCCACCAGGCAGCCTCTATGTACTCGTTCTTCAGCGTCATGTAGGGATTGTCCCAGTCGAGCCAGACGCCAAGGGACTTGAACTGAGCAGTCATCTCGTCTTTTTGTCTCAACGCGAAACTCTTGCACTGTTCGATGAAGTTGCCGACGCCGTAGGTCTCGATCTCCTTCTTGCTCTTGAATCCAAGGTGCTCCTCGACCTTGACCTCGATGGGCAGACCATGCATATCCCAACCGGCGCGGTCCTTGAGCGCATGGCCCTTCATAGAGAGATATCTGAGTATGGAGTCCTTTATGACCTTGTTCCAGGCTGTGCCGAGGTGTATTCTACCCGTTGTGTATGGTGGGCCATCTACAAAGAAGAAACGCCTTCCTCCGGCTCTGAGCACTCTCACCTTATGATAGGTGTCCCCCCTCTGCCAGAAACCCCTGACATCATCTTCGACATTCTTGGGATTATACTGTCCTGGAACCTCGACGATCACACCAAGTCCTCCACTAAAGTCGATTTGCATCATTTAGCGATGCTCTATTTAGCCTTTATCTAGCAGGAATGAGAAGACCACAGTCTTTAGGATGAGAGCGGAGTTCGCCTCCAAGAGGGCTGGACCTGTCCGGATAAGCGCTGAGGCCGGAGATTTGGATCTCTGCTTCTGCATGTCAGAAACACTTAATCCTTATTCGGACACGTCCAGAGGGCTTACCGAAATCTGTATATGTTTGTAAGCCTAGCATCTTTTTGCTACTTAGCTGAAAATGCTGGTAGTCTTTGCAAATCAAATACAATCACATCCGGACTAGAGGATGGGAGATACCGGCTAACCGGATCGATGAGGCCTTCGAACGCTCTCGGCTTCGTCGAAGTGCTTCGAAGGGCACCGACCGCAGAGCGCAGAAAACTGCGGCATTCATGCCGGATTAGGAGGCAATTGCGCCTCTAAGAATGGTGATACGATGGTATCCATAAAAGTCGATGCTGATGCAAAGGCCAGGTTGCAGGGGGACGCGAGTCTAGAGAAGTATCCCATAGTTGCAAAGGTGACCGGCAGCGGGAAGGCTGGGTCTCTTGGCATAGAGCTCTCCACCGATGGTACGCCACTGCCAGCTTCTGTAGCGATAAACGGCGCGATAGATATCAAAGAGCTAGCCGGCATTGCGGAATCTCTGGCGAAGCTCGTCTCTTCGGGCATTAAGATATCAGATGCTCCTGTGACCGTATCGCTCGGGGAGATACCTGTGGATCTTACATTGTCCGTTTACTCCCCCAAAGAAGAGCAGGTTTTCAGAGTGGATATAAAGGGCACGATAGGAAAGTAACCACTAGGAGCCTGTCACTGGGAAGTTACACCCCAGAAACAAATTGCATGAGCGAGTCACCGCTGCGGTGTGGCCGTGTGTCCCAGCGAAGCCGCATAACCCCCATCTGATTTCATCCTGAGAGAAAGATTTTCTTTGGCCTTCGCTATGTGCTTGTATGTGCAGTGATCGAATTCTTTCTTGAATCATTCAATCCTGCCGTCATGTTTCTTGAGATGTTTCTTAGCGGATCGAGTATTGCGTCCTTGAGATCGCGCTCTCAGCGAGTCGCGCATGTCCTTTGTTGTTGAATCAGCTCTCCAGAATGGATCTAGCCGTCAGAATTCACAGCAAGATACTTGATACCGAGATATACCAACGCCATCAGGATCAGACGGCTAGTCTCCATGTGTTTCTATCACTGCACAGCGATGCTGTGTTGAATAAATCGAGGCGCCGAGGTCGAAAGCGATTGAGTCTTATCTGAATTCTGATTCGTGTGAATTGGATCATGCAGACCTGTCCGGATAAGCGCTGAGGCCAGTTTGTTACGCTTCTGCATGTCAGAAACACTTAATCCTTATTCGGACACGCCCGATAATGCTATCGAAAAATGCCCGTGGCCGAAGGTCGTCCATGGGAATAGCTCAGAGGCATTTTCGTACCAATTTGAAATTATAACACAAGCACGCCACAGCAGAGTGGGACACGTTCCTCTGCTATCCCTGCGCCCCCAGATGATATGAAAGGAGGGAGCAAAAGCCGTTAAGATGTAGGAGGGAGGAAAATGGTACGACTTTTGCCACACTTAAATACGTCTATAGTCGAATAAAAACTTTTCGGTTCGGGTGCTGTGTTGAATAATGTTCGGAAATCCAATAGTATAGGGCTGATTCATACGAATCAAAATTTTGATAAGAATCAATATCTAGTGACCACATTGCTTCGAATTATTCAACACAGCAGGTTGGGGTGGCATATCGTACTAAAAAGAAAATAAGTATGAAAAAACCTGCTTAAATCTTATGCAACTTCGTTTCCAGCCGCGCATCCCGCTGGACCACCAAAAAGATCATATTCATATTCTGATACTATCATTGGTTTGTTGAATCTGTTGTATTCCAATTTACAAGAGGCGATCTGGATCGATGCCAAGCGGTCGATATACCAGGATCGAAATAACACCTGAGGCTTACCTGGGATTGGAGGCTGAGGCGATTCTCCAGCGCAAAACGCTGAAGAAGCTCGCATCTGAGCTCATCCTACAGGGGATATCGGCAAAGGCGCGGAAGTTCGTCCACGAGGAGGCCTTTGATCTATCTCAAAATCCAGCCAAAGGCAGCATCTCGAGAAGAAAGAGGCTTTCGGATAATAGAGAGGCTCTGGAGAAGATCAAGCAGCTTTGGAGCATGAACCCAAGGCCGTCTGTAAAAGAGATTGCCAGCATGGTGGGATATTCAGAGGCGGCTGTCAAAAATCAGATAAGGAGGTTGCAGGAGAGCGGTGAGCTCCCGCTCTGAGGGTCGCCCTCAGAGTACTCCTCCTGCCGGATCATGTATCTCAGAGTAAGCAGTATTGTGATGTTAAAACTGAGAACTGCAAGAGCAGCTAACTGGTCTCTGTAGAACGCAAATGTTTGTACGAGAAAGATCTCTACAAGCATAGCGGTCTTGAACCGCTGGTAAGCGGCAAGCCTATTGCGCCGAATCTTAAATATCCCCGAGAGCACCAGAAGCGAGGAGAACGCTGTGGCCAGCAACTCAAACCAGTCTGTAAGACCAAGGGAGATCAGGTTGAGATGGTTGAAGGAGCTTGTCATTTTGATCAAAACCAGCAGACTCGCATCGAAAAGGGCTAAAACCGAATGGATTATGAAGAACGCGATCACAGCATTTACGAACCACTGTCTGCTCACAAGCCAGAGGTATACCCTTCGCGCATTCTCTCTGCATCTTGTATAAATACCCGGTTCAGGTTGTGGGATGCATTCCATCTCCAAAAGCATGCCTCTGAAGACCCGTACAAGTGGATCTGAGGGATTGCAGCCATCCAGCAGCTCGAGTGCTCTTTTTCTCTCGTGAATATCGAGATCCTTTATAACCGCATCCTTAACGAGCTCCAGGACGTTTAAAAGGCGCTCCTCATGCGTCAGGAATTTTCTCCCGTTTATAAGCTGAAATGAAATGTAAAGAAGAACGAATGTTATGTAGATCAATGCTATTGTCGGCTGGAAAAAGTAGTTGTTATCTTTGGTCACGAACTTTCCGAGTTCATCTATGAATGCGCCGAATCCTATTCCTCCCACTACAGCAGCTAGATCTGAGGAATAACTGTCGAGGAACGTCAGGAGTATTACGATAGCTGCAACCATGAGAGCGCCGCCGAGAAGCACATGCGCTATGTGAAGACCACGGATAGCGAGCTGGGGATAACCTGTAATGCGCAGCAGGAATCTTATGCAGAGTATGGTGGTCACTGCTGTGACCAGGAACATCTCCAGCCGCCTATCAGCCTCCACGCTTCTTATCAGAGGGCGTGAAGGTGAAAGGAGGAATCGCAATGGTGATCTCTTCCACGGATTGAATATGCGATCACTCTGCTTCACATCTCTGCTCATTTCGCATCTCCATAAATGCCACAACTTAACTCAATGCTGAGCATATTTTAACAACCACCGGCACGAGTTCATTATTTAATCACATCCGGAATGAGATTGAGCATGAGCTACGGTCTTCAGGATCCATACAGCAACTCTCGCATTTAGGATATCTGTATTTCGCAGCCGAGACAAGCGTATATAAAATTTAGTTGATATAAATATACGGCGGTGTGCACAACTCTTGGACAGAGTTAACAGAGATCCTTTTGCTGTGTAGAAGAGTGTTCAGAAATCCAATAGGATGGGTCCAATTCATACGAATAAAATGTTTAGTAAGAATATATGTCTAGCGACTATATGCCTCGAATTATTCAACACAGCAGATCCTGGACAAGTATTTAATTTAGTAGAAATGAATGCGTAGGGCATATGATCAGCCAGATAGAGCAGGCGCTTGATGGGTTCGAAAAGATGAGCAGCGATAAGAGAACCGCGATGCGCGATATCATGAGGAGATACGTTGATGGTAGTATGAGTCTGGATGAAATGTATTACGAGCTTCTCGATGGCGGTCTAATACCAATGCCCAGCAGGTGTGCGATGAAGCCAAAGTTGTCGAACGAGCGCGATGAGCTCAGGCTGAAGGAGCTGATAAAAACCAAGATATTGTCTTGACTTTGTCGCATCGCTGGAGCCAAATTGTGGTGGAGCGAATCGAACTCCACAACGTGCTGGGGTTACGCCGCCGCAATTTGACTCAACACAGCACTTCATCTCAATTGCAGTGATCTGCGGGTATTCTAATAAGTGGCTAAGATAACCAATAGCTTCAAGACTCGTCTCCTCAACGCTGATCTTATCCGGACCGGCCCCTGCAACTGGCTAAATAATAGCACGCTTCGCTATTTGATACATTTTCCGAATAATAATGAAGTACCTGCTAAGATCGAAAGCGAGAAACGTACACAATTCTCATTCCCAATCTATTATTCGCAGAGGTTCATAGAATGGGACATCACCTTTATATAACATTCATGTAATTAATTTTTGTACAAATGAGTATTTGTACAAATAAACAAAAGGAGGTGGATTGATGAGGTATGTGACGGATATAAAGAAATTGCCTCAATTGAATGTAGATGAGAAGGTCGAGCTATCTAATGTAACAGAGAGTTTTGCCTTCAAAGCGAGCTGTTATTACTTATCTTTGATAAATTGGAACGACCCCAATGACCCTCTAAGGAAAATTGTTATTCCAGATG
>CAZMZV010000002.1:16963-19013 GCA_964570975.1 uncultured Methanotrichaceae archaeon
TTGATAAATTGGAACGACCCCAATGACCCTCTAAGGAAAATTGTTATTCCAGATGCTGCTGAATTATATAATTGGGGGGAGAAGGATCCATCTCACGAAAAATCTTATACAGTTTTGCCAGGTCTTCAGCACAAGTACAAATATACGGCCTTATTGCTTGTCAGTAATGAATGTGGATCTCTTTGCAGGTTCTGTTTTCGCAAGAGGTTATTCATAGATAGCCAGCAGGAAACAGCTGTAGATCTTCCTCGTGCCCTGCGCTACATAAGAGAGCACAAAGAGATAACTAACGTACTTCTCAGTGGAGGAGATCCCCTCATGTTGCCTACTGAAAGGCTCGATGATATCATAAGCAAACTTAGAGATATAGATCACGTAAAAATCATACGCATTGGCACGAAGCTGCCGGTATACGATCCCTTCAGAATCATAGAGGATCCATCGCTACTAAAGATGGTAAAACGCTATAGCCAAGAAAACAGGCGTATTTATTTTGTGATTCAGTTTAATCATCCGAGAGAGATATCAAGGGAGGCCGTGCATGCTGTTAGTCTGATTCAGGATGCTGGCGCGATAACAGTAAGCCAGACACCGCTATTGAGAGGCGTAAATGACGATCCTAAAACGCTGAGTCAGCTTTTCAAGAATCTCTCGTTTATAGGTGTATCGCCCTATTACGTCTTCCAGTGTAGGCCTACAATTGGAAATCGCCACTTTCAGGTGCCTGTGGAGACTAGCTACGTTATTGTGGAAAAGGCAAAGACAATGTGTTCCGGCTTGGCCAAGAGAGCAAAGTTCGTAATGTCCCATTCCACAGGAAAGATCGAGGTTGTTGGAATTACAGACAAATATGTGTACATGAAGTATGGGCAAGCTGCTGATCCAGAAAACATTGGTATGTTCATGGTTTTCGAAAGGAATCCCCAAGCGTTCTGGTTTGATGACTATTTGGAGCCGATGGATTTTCATCGCATTGATTCAGATGCGACACCAGAAAAAGAGGACACAGTTTTGTCAATCGATAATGATGACTATGAACGTAACACGACAACTACATCCGAGTAGAGAAATGTGTGATCTCTCATAATCGGCGTCCGATGGCAATACATCATGAACCTACCTTCCCTATTTTTAGGCATATAAAGCCGAAGCATAATAACTATCCGTGGGCAATAGGCACTTTGCTATATGAAGGAGAAACAATATTATGTGCATCTTATGTGCATCATTTTCGCCTCTCCTTTGCCTAATAGTTGGGGGAGCTTAGGATGAAAGTTCAGGCCGGCGCTCGACCGCTGACATTATTATGTGCGCACGTACCAGCAACTGCCATAACAAACTTTCATCTTTTTGGCACGCCTTTTATGTAGAATGCTGTGTTTTCGATGGCATGCGCACGCAAACAAGAAACAAGCGAGGATTCCCTAAAACCCACCTTTTTAATATGAAATGTTGTTAATACAAGTACGCTGCAACAGGCGAACACCTTAAAAATGAGGTTTAGAGGAATTCTCAAGCTTGACTGTTTTTAGCTTTGAAGCGCTCTTACTTGTGATTGTGCTCTAAGACCAGAAGTAATATCAACTCCGCCGCGCAATGATTAAGAGATGGACCGACCTGGGCTTGACGAGTACTTCATGGAGATAGCATCGGTTGTAGCCAAGCGTTCTACTTGTCTCCGGAACAAAGTCGGCGCGGTGATTGTGAGAGATAAACGCATACTCTCCACGGGATACAATGGCGCGCCGACAGGACTAGAGCACTGCGATGTCGTTGGCTGCTTAAGAGAAAAGGTGGAGAGCGGGACCCGCCACGAGCTGTGCCGTGCTGTGCATGCCGAACAGAACGCGATAATACAAGCTGCTCTCCACGGCGTGAGCATCGAGGGTGCAACCCTGTACTGCACACATCAGCCATGCGTGCTATGTGCAAAGATGATGATAAACGCTAGAATACGCAAGGTGGTTTACAGAAACCAGTACCCGGATGAGGGGGCTCTCAGGTTTCTCGAACAGGCAGGGATAGAGGTCTTGAGAATTTGAGATCCCAA
>CAZMZV010000002.1:19113-23868 GCA_964570975.1 uncultured Methanotrichaceae archaeon
CTCTCAGGTTTCTCGAACAGGCAGGGATAGAGGTCTTGAGAATTTGAGATCCCAAGAGCATTTCTTTCATCGGGATCGCTTTTAGGACGAAGGCAGGGGTTAATCCCCCTCTTTTCAAAGGCGGTATACGGCCCGTACGGGACCTGTCCGGATAAGCGCTGAGGCCAGAAATTTTGACATTCCCCTCTTCTGCATGTCAGAAACACTTAATCCTTATTCGGACATATCTTCTAGCCGAACCAGCTCAAGATTTAAATAGTCGCTTTGCGGATTTAATATAGCGATGGAGAAGGAGCTTCTGACCCGCAGCGTGGTAAATGTGCTGAAGGAAGCGGGGTTCCTGGTCTCATCGATGTGTGACATAAGGCCAAGGAGCTTTGATCTTGCAGCTAGACGGGAGAGTTTGCTCCTGCTGCTCAAGATCCTCTCGAATATAGATGGGCTGAACGAACGCACGGCAAGCGAGATAACAAGGCTCGCCGCCCATCTCCTGGGCCAGCCGTTGATAGTGGGAGAGAAGACGCGCGATCAATTGCTCGAGCGTGGCGCGGTTTATTTTAGGTATGGAGTCCCCACGGTGAGCCTGCAGACGCTGGCAGATTATCTTTTAGCGGGGATTCCGCCTCTCGTGTACGCTGCACACGGCGGGCTTTATGTGAAGATAGATGGAGAGTTGCTGCGCAGGCTTAGAATATCGCGCGGTATATCAATCGGCGAGCTCGCGGCTGAGCTTGGCGTCTCGAGGCGCACCGTGAGCAAGTACGAGAGCGAGACGATGGATACATCTGTGGATATAGCTCTCAAGCTGGAGGAGATATTCGATGAGGAGCTCATCCAGGCGGTCGATATATTCAAGCAGAGATTCATCGAGGATTCGCCCACAGAGGTAAAGGACAAGCTCCTCCGAAGGCTGGTTGAGATAGGTCTCCGGGTCTTTCCGATAAGCCAGGCGCCATTCAATGCCATAACAAGAGACGATGACATGGTTGTGCTCACAGGCGTGAGCAGGATGACCTCGAATATGATCAAGCGCGCCAGGCTCATGAGCAATCTCTCCTCTGTCACACTGACACATTCCGCGGTTATAGTCGACGGCGAGACCAAGATCGACAGAATAGAGAGAACCGCGGTTATATGCAGAAAGGAGATAGAAAAGATCGATAGCAGAGAAGAGTTCGCAGATCTCCTGATGCTGAAGAAAGACAGAGCCGCTTATTAGGCGTGAGCTTATTAAAGAGCCAGTCGCACATCATTTCATGCGGCTTCTTGAGAAAATTCGCGATTCGGGCAGGGTTTTTGTGGTTGCGGTTGCTGGTGATAGCGGTTCTGGTAAGACAACCTTCACAAACGGCATCCGCAGGCTGCTTGGCGAAAATATGGTCACAGCCTTCTCGATGGACGATTACCACAGCCTGGATAGAACGCAGAGAAAGACTCTCGGAATAACGCCTCTGAGGCCGGAAGCGAACCGCTTGGACCTTCTCGCGGAACATCTCAGTGTTCTCCGGCAGGGAAGGCCGATAGAGAAGCCGGTTTATGATCATAAAACCGGCGAGATCAGGGGTCCGGTCGTATTCAAGCCATCACCGGTCGTTATAGTTGAAGGTCTCCACCCGTTCTACACCAAAGAGCTCCGGGAGCTCTCCGACTTCAAGATCTTCATAGATCCGAGCAGAGCCGTGAAGAGGAGATGGAAGCTCAGAAGGGATGTCGGGGAGAGGGGCTATTCCCCTCAAGATGTCATGAAAGAGATACTCGAGAGAGAGCCGGACTACAAGCTGTACGTGGACATACAGAAGATCTATGCAGAGATGGTGATAAAGATACAGGATACAAGGATACCTCCGGAGTGGACTGAGGTTGCCAGAGGCACAGCTCGTGAGAAGTACTCGGTTCGAATCATACAGCATATGCTCGACCAGCCCTTGGATGAGGTTGATCTCACAATAGATCTGAGCAGACTCATGAGGCTCTCAGAGCGTGAGTTCTCCATAGAGTTCCAGAGGGACGACTATTACGGTAAGAGGGTGGGGGTCATGACACTCGATGGAGAGTTTCCACTTACGATGATCGAGGACCTGGAGCGAAAGCTCTGCGACTTTCTCGGGATGCCGGTAACATCTATTGAATGCGCAAAAGACAGGTCGCATTATGTAAATGCAACCGAGCTGGCACAGCTCATCCTGATATGGAGGTTTTTGGAGAAGATCGCGTACGTGATAGGTGGATGCTAACACCACTTCTCGTAGCAAACTATCTCATTCAGAGGCTTTCTCGGTCTCGCTGCTGGCTCTTCGGCAGGATAACCCATCGGGAGAAGGGTAACAACACGGATGTGGTCCGGTATACCTAGTATCTCCTTTACCCTGTCCTCATAGAAGGCGCCGATCCAGCAGGTTCCAAGGCCGAGCTCGGTCGCTTCCAGCGTCATGTGATCGACAGCTATCGAGACATCTATGGTATATGTATGCTGGCCGCATGTCATCACATATTTTGTCTCAGTGCCGCATGCTGCTATGACCACAGGCGCCTCAGCAATGAACCACTGGTTCTTCGCGGCCTCGGCCAATCTCCTTCGTGTCTCGGGATCCCTTACAACTATGAACCTCCAGTCCTGCAGGTTCTTGGCTGATGGCGCAAGCCTTCCAGCTTCCAGGACGCGGTTCAGCTTCTCCTCCTCTACGGGCTTGTTCTGGTATTTTCTTATGCTTCTCCTCCGTCTGATCGCCTCGATCACATCCATGCCGGGCCACCTCCTTTTAGGATCTCCTCTTGAGCTCCTTCTCGATCTCGGCGCCCTTCTCGCTCAAACTCCAAACACCCCCTGACTCTGAGATCAGGCCCTTTTCTGCTAGCTCCTGAAGCACTCTTTTTATCGTGGGCGGTGTCATCCGCTCGATCTTAGCGATTCTCTCCATGCTCAGCGGCCCCTTCGAGCCCAGAACCTGGATAACTCTCTCCCGCTGGCTGTTGCCGATAACAAAACCTATCATGTCGTCCATATCATATACCTCTGCGATAGCTTTATTGCTTCCAATACCTTAATAGATTGTGGCGGGTTAGTCCGGGTGGTTCGGCGTCACCTGTAACCCGAAATCGCCGATATGCGGGGGACAAAGCTGGTGGGCGACTTTATGCGCCGTGTATTCAGCCCATCTGCGTACAATGATTCTCCGTTCTGTAGGGACGGCATCGGTCAGGGAGTCAGCCGGAGGGCGGGCTCGCTGGCCCTAACTGCAGGCACCGGTTCAGGCCCGGAAGGGAGCAGACCCACTGCGGGTAACCGTCGCTTACAGGATCGCGGGGAGGAGAAAGCTTCTGGATAAGCTGATACGCGGCGCTTCTGGCAACCACCGGCGCACCCGCCAAAAGTGACTTCCTCACAGCAAGCTATGGGGCTTCATCGATCCGGTTATCCGTTTTGCATAGCTGGCGGGCTCGCTTCATTATATCCCAACCGCAAGCGAGCTGCGGGGTATTCTAATAAAATAAAGAGGATTCCTATAAACCTCATTTTTAAGGTGTTCGTGTGTTGCAGCACACTTGTATTAACAACATTTTATATCAAAAAGGTGGGTTTTTAGGAATCCTCTAAACATCGCATTATCGGCGGATGCGAAATAATTTCTGGGGCCCCATCGCAAATCAGACCGAATTCTTTTAATATCGATTACGTCGATTACCGAAAGGGGATCGGTTATGGATCTTAAAGGAGTTGCACTGTTGCTGATATCCGTTTTTGCTATAATATCCTCAGCGTCTTGTGCTGATGTGCCCACTATAACCGTCGTAGGCGAGGGGGCAGTAACAGTACCTGCAGATATTGTGTATGTATCGGTATCGGCGTCGAGCGATAACGAGAATGTGACTTTGGCCTATGAGGAGAGCTCCCAGAAGCTCAACAGGAGCATAGAAGCCATTGAGCAAGCCGGCATAAAAGGATGCGAGATACTCAAGGGCTACTCCACGGGCGTTCAGAGCTCTAAGATATGCACCAAAGGCGCATCGAACGAGAGCATCTGTGTAAATAAGACACTTGTGACCCTATCAGCGTCGCTCCAGCTCACAAAACCCGAGCAGGGCACCATAGATAGAATCAAAGAAGTGGCTCGCCAGACTGGCGCTGATGCTTCCGTATCTGGATATGCTCTCAGTGATGCGACAGAGGCCACGAACGAGGCCAGGAAGAAAGCGGTTGAGAATGCCAGGAAGACTGCTGAGGCGATGGTCACAGCAGCCGGCGGAAGGCTCGGCAGGATCATAGATATCTACGAGATCCCGCGACCGCTTTGGGGCGTGCCGCTGGATATGTTATTCCCATCCGTAGATACGAGCATAACAGAGAGCGGCATGGTTGAGGTGAAGACAACCGTCGTTGTGACCTACGAAATAGTGAGTTGAGCGGCCGCAAATGGGATCGCGAGCTGAGTGATGCTTGCCTGGGGATCGCTTGCATTACTCAGCTCACGCACAACTCTTTTTTCGACGCAAAAGATTGGCGGCACACGCGACTGAAGTCGCAGGCATCCCAGCCACAGGCCATGCCGCCCCACTTTGGGATAGATGGTACATATCAATACGGGCTGTTATCCCGCCTTTAAAAAACTGGAATCGGCCCTGCCTTCGTCCTAACAATACATCGGTGTGCGAGTTATCCACCCCAGGAAGTCGGAGGATGAACATAAAACCCTCGGAAGGGAGGCCGAGCCTGGAGATATACCGATAACAGGATCGATGAAAAAGGATGCCCTTGCA
>CAZMZV010000002.1:23968-35518 GCA_964570975.1 uncultured Methanotrichaceae archaeon
GGCCGAGCCTGGAGATATACCGATAACAGGATCGATGAAAAAGGATGCCCTTGCATAAAGGCACGGAGGAGGTCACACCAATTCCGAGGGGCTCAGCGGCGCCATCCTCTTCGCATTCCAGCCTCTGGAACGGATTCGAGGATGATGCTGTAACTGCCCCTCGTCAATAACATGCTTCCTTTTCCTAGCCTGAGGTCATTGTCGATGATGAGACTGATGTTGCCATCGAACCGCGGCTCTTCAGTCGCACCTTCGAATCTGATTCTTGCCAGCAGTGCATTAATAGTTGTTATGTTGCCGGTTGTTTTTATTGTGACATCTCTGAGCTGGAAAGCATCCTCGGCGAATCTGAGAATCCCTCTGTAGCTGAAGTTGCCCGCGTTTTTTATCTCGGCCTTTACCTCCTCAAGGCTTCGGTTGGAGGATATAAGCTCCCTGGCCTTTCTCGGATCAACATCTCTGACGCCCTCAACCCATATGCTCAAAGGGTACGACTGGTTATCATGCAGTGCGAAGCCGCGATAATGCTGCACTGATATCATGCAACCTTCTTGCATGCATCTCCCATGGTCTTGGATCATCTGGGGATCTCCCATCATATCCATGGGATTCATGGCCGGAAAAGGTCCTCCATGACCCACATTAAGGGGTACACCTGCGGCTAAACATACCGACGATATGCATATCATCAGAGCCATAGTTAATCTATGCATAAACTACCCCGCGTATCGTAGTGCGAAGCCATCAATACGACCTCACCATACGCTGTTATTGATGCGCATCACCATCGAATAGATAGATCTTATTGTTAAATCTGTTGTGGATAATGGGATGGCTGGCCCCCGTTCAGGCCAGCCTATCCTCTTCGGGAACCCCAACGGATCAGAGTTATCGCTGCATCTTTCTAAAGCCCCAGCCATCTCTGGGCGCTCCCTCCCCCGCGCCGCCCATCGGCCAGTAGGGGCATTCTGTGTAGCCGGCTCCTCTTCCACCTCTCAGCTCCGCCAATGTTGTATTACTCATCTCAGCCATCTTCTTCTCCCTGAGCTCTCTGATCTCAGCCAGAGTCATGTTATCCATCTCAGCCCTTTTCTTCTCCCTGAGCTCCCTGATCTCGGCCAGAGTCATGTTATCCAGCTCTTCCTGTGTGATATCATCCAAGAGAAGCTCTATTCCACAGAAAGGACCTATGCCCGGGCACGCCATCAATCCCGCCTGTGGGCCACCATAACGTCCCTCATAGGGCCCAGGCCCAGCCAGTCCTCGTCTCTCTTTTAGCTCTGCTAGCGTTGTATTACTCATCTCAGCCATCTTCTTCTCTCTTAGCTCTCTGATCTCAGCCAGAGTCATGTTATCCATCTCAGCTCTCTTCTTCTCCTTTAGCTCCCTGATCTCAGCCAGAGTCATGTTATCCAGCTCTTCCTGAGTGATATCATCCAAGAGAAGAGCTATTCCACCTGTGGGACCGATTCCACGGCCGAAGTCGCACCTTCTATCATCACGCATCCAGCCTTGCATTGACATTGCTGGCATGATGAAGAGTGCCACCAACACAAAGACGCCTATCATATTTCGTCTTGACAACTGATCACCTCGTCCTTTTGGACAAAAGATCTCTCCATGAACGATAAAAAAATGGGATGCAGGACGAACGTTTATCATGTAGCTGATATCTCAGACAGAAAAGGTTCACAAATGTTCTTTTCCAGAAACAAACCATTCCGTTAGTTCTATAACGTTAGTTCTACCCCATTCTCTCTTTTTTATCAGTTTTCTCCGCTCCAGCGAGTTCAAAATTCCACTTAAAGACGATTTGGGAATTCCTGTCTCGTAACGAAGATCCGCCTGAGTCATACGCCCGTTTCTCTTCAAGAGCGCCTGGATGACAGCCCTCTCCCTCTGTGTCAGAGTCTCGAGTATCGCGGCCATCTCCTTTGTGACCTCTATTGGCTTGAGGTCGAATGTTTGCGATAAAATGTTTGGAGGCGTTTCCTCTCCAAATTCCTGATTCGCCTCAGATCCTTCCTCCTTTATCGCCTCGGTTACAGCTTCTGAATGAATCTCTGCGGTATGGTCTGCCCGCTCTACCTCAGCGATATCAGAATCGCAGTATGGGTCAGCCTGAGAGCCCCTCTCGCGCACATCTTTCATCCTACTTCGTAGCGCCCAGAAAGCCATGCCACTCGTGACAAATATGAATAATAATATACTTAAAATATATCCTGTCCTCTCTTTTATTGAGTCCATTGCTGAAATGTTAGCGGATATGTTGCTTTCCGGTGCGGTGATTGGCTGCTGATAATTGATTAACACGCCAGGATCTCTGATATCATATCCCTGCAAGTCAACTACGAGAGATTGGTTTGAGGACGATACAAGATAGCCTATATCGTTTGAGCAGCTGATCCTGCTCAGCATGGCATCGCCGGGGAGGTACACCATGAGGCTGTACCTTTCGTATGAGCCGTATGATTGTATCTCCAGCGACCATACATCCCCGCTCTTAGACGTGAGCGTATTTGTAAGGGCATACAGCTGAGCGGTCGAGTTGTCATAGCTGTACTGGGCTGAGGACAAGAAAGAGAGACCTTGGAGATCGTCAGCGTATCCAGTCACGAGCGCCTTTCCCGTCCAGTCGAGATATATGTTAAGCACCACTGAGCGGTTATCATCGGGCTGTGATAGCGCGGACATGTTAATTATAGAGAGGACTGCTGCGCAAAGTAAGACGACCCACCTGACTCTGATTAACGATCCACCCTTTTTGTTCATATTCATCTTCGTATCCGCTTTTATTTTATTAGAATACTCCGCAGCTCGCTGCGGTTGGGATGAGTATTGAATGAATCGAGCCCGCCAACTATGCCAAAACTATTTTTGGATAAAAAGGCATCGAGAAAATCGTGAAGTCCGCCTACAAGGTCCGCTTGTATCCTAACAAAGAGCAGATCGATAAACTAGAGGACACCCTTGAGACCTGCAGGCAGCTCTATAATGAAGCTCTGGCTGATGGGAGAGGATTCCTATTTACCTTGCTTTCAGACGTCGTTTTCATCATCAACTGTATATTTAGTACATTTACGTCCGAATTTTTGTAATTTGCCATGATTTCATCATGTTTTGTCCTGGTTTTACGTGGTTTTTCGATGAGCTCCGCTAGGTTCAAATTACGCCGGCATTTTTCAGCGTGCATAGCTGATACAGGTTATAAGCAAATGCATTGACCACCATTTTACGTGAACCCTCGCAACTGTGGTAACAAGAACCCTGCCGGCATTGAAGATTCTCTTTATCACGGCATGAGGCCTCTCACATGGAGCTCTGATCCTGCTTATCAGATTGTTATACTCTTTATCGAGCTCTCCAAGCGGTTGCTTTGTTGTTCTGCGTTTCATCGTGTAATCGATTCCTTTTGCCTTTACACCGAAATATCCTCTATCCCTGAGAATAACCTCACCCTCTCTGGAAGATCTATCCGACTATCGTGAAGTGATGCCGTAGAGGTCTCTATATCTCTTATGAGGTTGTAATCGAGATCGGTCTTCTGATGCAGCTTATACCCGAAATGAAACTCATTACCCTTTTTAGCCCAGGTACCATCTCTGCTCCAACGTGTATTTGCACCTTCACCGCGTGGCTTTTTTTTGAGCTTCCAGGATCCAGCTTCGATAAAAGTTGCATCCTGCACGCAGCCATTTATGACCTTCAAACCCATTGAATCGAGCTGGATTTGCAGCTCATTCCAAACAATTCGATCCGTACCGGTCTTGCTCATACGCTCTCTGAATAGCCATATCGTCCTCGAATCCGGAATCTCATCAGGATAGCCGAGAAACTCCATGAACGAGATCCTGTCCGCGATCTGTTTCTCAGCCTACATATCACTCAAGCCATACCACTGCTGAAGTATCAGAATCTTGAACATCATTATCGGATCGCAATTGGGCCTGCCACCACGTTCACTCGTATTATCATACATCCGCTCA
The DNA here is from genome assembly GCA_964570975.1 of uncultured Methanotrichaceae archaeon. Classification (GTDB taxonomy): domain Archaea; phylum Halobacteriota; class Methanosarcinia; order Methanotrichales; family Methanotrichaceae; genus Methanothrix_B. Next base: position 27,955 of record CAZMZV010000002.1, read on the forward strand.
AGAGGCATACAGATCTTATCGCAGTCAATCGCACCCGAGATCTGAAAAAGCTTTGAGTTACGATTACGAGCTTGATTCTTCTTTCGTTGCTCAGACATAGCCCAGCATATAAAAGAATTCATGATAAATAATAATACTAAAAGTATATAAAGTTTTCTATGGTAAGTTTATAGGAGGATTCCTATAAACCTCCCCTTTAAGATTCTCGCTTGTTGCAGCATACTTGAATAATATTTTTATATCAAAAAGGCGGGTTTTAGAAACCCTCCACAGCAAAGACGGCACTGAGATATTCAAAGAGATCTTTCAACATATCCCCAGAGCGATCTTATCGAGCGCGCTGCAGGAGTTTCGAGAAATACAGCAGGTACACCTTTGACTATCGCATCGATCATGCTGATATCGAATGGAATTTTGCCAGCCAGGCCAACTCCGCGCTCATCACATACCCCCTCTATCTTTTTGGATATGTTCTCATTGAGATCGTATTTGTTTATACAGACTGTTGCTCGAATTCTGAAATGATCCACAACATCGAGTATTCTGTGGAGATCATGCATGCCAGAAACGGTTGGCTCTGTAACTACAAGCGCCAGATCGGCCCCTGCCAGTGAGGCGATAACAGGACAACCGATACCGGGAGAGCCATCTATAAGAACAGTCTCCATCTTGAGAGACGCTGCGAGATTGCGAGCCAGCTCTCTGACCATCGTAACCAGCTTTCCGGATGCCTCCTCGCCTGGGAAGAGTTCTGCATGGACAAGCGGACCGTATACAGTCTCTGAGAGATAAGCGTAACCGGAGAGGCGCTCGATCATTATGACAGCATCTGAGGGGCAGACGAGCCTGCAGACGCCACATCCTTCACATGCAAACCGATCAACCTCGAAGTTCTTTATCGCATCAAAGCGGCAGTGTTCCTGACATATGCCGCATTTGGTGCATCTTTCACCCTCTATGATTGCCCTTTTGATCCCGAAGAAATCGCGCCGCTCCTTGATAACAGGCTTCAGTATTATATGCAGATCTGGCGCATCGACATCGCAGTCCGCAATCACGGCTCTTCCAGATGAGCATGCCGCAAATGATGCAACTATTGATGTCTTACCTGTCCCCCCTTTTCCGCTGATCACAACTAGTTGCTTCACTTGGCCATCTCCTTGATATCATCTGCAAGAGCAACGAACTTATCCTTCCATTCCTCCATCTTTGCAACAAAAATCACACCACGAGAATAAAGCTCTGCTATCTCTCTGCTCATTGGTATCTCCATCAGAATCGGTACATTCTGCATCTCGAGGTACTTGTATATCTCACGGTTACCAACACCGCTTTTATTTATCAGAACGCCTCTAGGAATGGACAACCTATCTAGCAGCTTGATCGCGAGATCGAGATCATAAAGTCCAAACGGCGTCGGCTCGGTCACCAGAAGACAGAAGTCTGTATCCCTCACAGATTCCACAACAGAGCATGAGGTGCCAGGCGGGCAGTCCACTATGACCATATCGCGGTTTGCGCATCTCTTGACGTCCTTGATCAGAGGGGTTGGACGCGCTTCTCCCGGTTCCAGCTCTCCCCAGATAAGCTCGTGATCTCCAGCTTTCGCCCTTGTAATCCGGCCGATTCCGCGAACTCCTTCAGATATGGCCTTTTGAGGGCAGGCGATAATACAGGCGCCGCAGCCATGGCAGAGCTCAGGAAAAATAACAATCCGATCAGGAATCACGGCTAGAGCGTTGAAAGCGCAGACCTCGGCGCACCTTCCGCAGTACACGCATAGCTTCTCATCTATCAATGGCACTGGAACGCTGCATTCAGACTGATCGATTATATGCCTGTCCGGAAAAAAGAGAAACGCATTCGGCTCCTCGACATCGCAGTCAAGCAGCTGGGAGTTATCCAGAGAGAAAACAAGGCTGGTGGCCACGAGGGTCTTACCAGTACCGCCTTTCCCGCTGGCAACAGATATCATCAATGTACGATTCTCCTATATAGAGCGAAAATGCAATGGTATTAAAAAACTGCGATCATTTGGATGATCGCAGCCTATCTATTCTCTCTCTTATGGCTTTCAGATCCTCTTCAAGGCCCGCGGCTATATCCTCCAAGTAGCTGATCTCCTCGTCCGGTAGGGGCTCGCGAAAGGGATAGGGCGCGTAACCCCTTCTTGCAAAGCTCCTCCAGAACCCTCTGCCGCGACACCATGGATTCCAGAACGGCGCTCTAGAGCCGTACAGCCACCAAGGCCCAGTGCAATCTCCCCAAGGCGTATCTATCACCTCCATAGATATTAGTCCCTTATGTGATCATATATTTAAATGTTTCTAAAATGCGTCGGTACCTGTCCGGATAAGCGCTGAGGCTAGAAATTTGGACCTTTACCGCTTCTGCATGTCAGAAACGCTGAATCTTTATTAGGACGGACCCATGCGCCGTGTTGAATAATGTTCAGAAATCCAATAGCATAGGGCTAATTCATACGAATTTAAATTTTAATAATAATCGATATCTAATGACCACATCGCCTCGAATCATTCAACACAGAACTTGCATCTAAAAGGAGAAATATGTAATGTGGGATCGAGATCGAGGAGCAATTAAAAGAAATGATATCAAAATTTTAGTTCGTTTGAGTTAACTGCAGGTTTGTGTATTCGTCGACCTCCTCACCCCATTTGAAATCTGAGAATGCTATCATAACACCTCTCTCCACATCATAAGTCGTCTCTGCCGAATAAGCCTGATTGGAGGCCTGGAGGGTAACTATGCTCCTGCCGGTCGCATCTCTGCCAACATATTTTACCGAGACGGTTATGCCGGTTACCGGATCGATGTCGATCACCTGCCCTTCTCGCAGAGCTGCTAGAGCAGCAGGTGGCAGTATGATTCCGCCCGTCTCGCCGATACCCCCGCTGATCTGAGAGTCTTGGTTGTACTGTGTGGGGAAACCAGAAGCAGATACAGAACTGGTCTGCGAGTAGGTGTAATATCTCTGACCGATATGATTGAAGCCCAGCTCCAGAGAAAACGATACCGGGTACGTATAAGCTGCCCGCTTTGCTTCGTAGGTTTTTGTCCCATCATATCGCAAAACGCTTCCCTTTCGCGGCCAATGAGGCAGATTCTGGCCCAACCATGGTAGCTCCATATCTCTTACCCCCAGCAAGGTGGCATAAGCGAACGTTGTGCCCGAGCCATCTGGAGAAATTACCGAGTTGAATGTGGCAAGCAGTTTGCCATCCTGCATATCGTAGACGTGAGCAAAGATGGATCTTTCATCCTCCTGCTGGATACGTACAGCGTTATATGTTCTCTCGTTCAGCTGGTAGGGCATTCTGAGGATGGTAACACCACCTCCTCTGCGCTCCTGAAGGTTGGCTAAGACCTGAGGGTGGATATACCAGTCGCCTCCACCGGCAGGGCCGATGTATGTTCCCTGCTTTATGGGAACCAGAGGGCCGGTGAAGGTTGAATAGAGCCAGGAATTAATCTTCAATGCTGCCAGACCACCTTCCACGGAAAGCACATTCACTTGTGTAATTCCATGGCCGGCGCTCCCGAATATCTCCTCTCTTCTATATTTTTTACCGGACTTAACCCCCACCCAATTGCCCTCTTCATCTGGGATGAACTTCTCATTAACAGCAGGTACAAACGCTGTTGCTGAATAGTAGCTCATTCTGGTGCCTTCCTTCACCCACTGAGGTGCTGGCTGGTTTTTTAGTTCAGGAATGACATACGAGAAATCTTGTCCATCCGCGCTGACGATAAACAGCGATATGGTGATCGCAAGCTGTGACAATATTAATACATTCTTTCTCATATTCTTCACAATTATAAGATATCTTCCCTATTGATATCCTTTTTGCAGTGTGCTGAGGCACTGCAATGAATTGGTATGAAAATTCCTCTGAACCATGAACCATTATCATCCCCATGGCTGGCCTGGGTTCATGTCGGTTCATTCACCACGACCAGGTAGGAGGCCCGTCCTTTAGGTCGGAGTAGTTGACACAAATATGAACTTCGATATGAATCAATCCCTATCAATATCTCGATTATAGAGATGGGGAGTAGGGGCGCAAAGACTCCGGTCTTCAGGCCGGAGAGGAAGTCTTCGACGGAGAAACCATAAAGCCTTTTGAGCTTGGTAATACTTCGTTATAGAAAACCTTCATGACCAAGAGATCACCAATGAGAATGAAAACGGTTCGTAGGCATTTTCGTACCAATTGCTGTGTTGAATAATGTTCGGAAATCCAATAGCATAGGATCAGTTCATACGAATCAAAATTTTGATAAGAATCAATATCTAGTGACCACATTGCTTCGAATCATTCAACACAGCAGTACCAATTCAAAGGATCGAAGTGCAGCGAATGCCCTCGACTACGTAGAAACAGAGAATGCCCATATAGGGCAAGGAGGAAGTCACAAATAGGCGAGGATTCCTATTAACCTCCCTTTTAAGATTCTCGCTTGTTGCAGCGTACTTGTATTAATAATATTTTATATCAAAAAGGTGGGTTTTTAGGAATCCTCAGGCATTTAGTATTTTTTTACGCGTTTTACTCTCTTCGAGCTGCAGTTCGGGCATGAAGGCATGACCCCTATGCCCTTGAACGAGCTACCACATTCCAGACATGTGTAATCCTTCGCGAGTATTCGCTCCTCATCACCTACATTGATAAGGCTGAAACCGGGACCCGAGCACATGACAATCACCCCGATAAATTCATCATTATTATGTATTAAATATTTTCTGCCCTCCGAGGGGACCTGTCCGAATAAGGATTAAGTGTTTTTGACATGCAGAAAGCGGGAGAAAGTCCAAATTTCTGGCCTCAACGCTTATCCGGACAGGTCTGATCCAACAATGGTCATCTACTTATCTTTGATATCAACTGTGAGACAGTATGACTGCTCTCCACCTGAGAGCTTTGCAAGCAATGGTCATCTACCTCTCACCGAGATCAAAAGCATCTGACCTCAGGATTCGTGATTACGCCATCTTACGGCGATTCTGAGGCGCTATTGGTTAATCGAGCCACCGACACAACAGTATGCATAACGGTATATCCTTAGACCACATATTCTTAAAATATGAAAGATATCTCCATATGCTTTGAGGTTCATCAGCCATTCAGGCTAAAAAAAGACTTCTTCTGGTCGGGAAATATGTTTCGCAGGTCACAAGATCTCGATGCTCTGTACTTTGATGATTTTGAGAACCGGCGGGTATTCGAGAGGGTGGCACAGAAGTGCTATCTTCCAGCCAACAGGATCATACTGGAATCGATAAAAAGCCATTCTGAGAGCGATCGCCCCTTCAAGGTCTCCTATAGTCTATCGGGCGTCTTCGTCGAACAGTGCCGGAGATACAGACCGGATGTACTGGACTCGTTTATAGATCTCGTTAACACAGGCAAAGTGGAGCTTTTGGACCAGACATATTATCATTCTCTGACAAGCCTCTTCGATAAGGAGGAGTTCAATGAGCAGGTTAAGATGCACAGAGAGCTCATCTGGGATGTCTTCGGATTGAGGCCCACCATATTCGAGAATACCGAGCTGATCTACAACGACGAGATAGCATCTATGGCTGAGGATATGGGCTACAGCGGTATCTTTGGAGAGGGCGTCATCGCCGATCCGAATTATGTATACAGGCCGGAGGGGTGCGAGAGAATCGCCCTGCTCCTCAGAAACTATCAGCTCACCGATGATATAGGTTTCAGGTTCTCCTCTAGGAACTGGGAGGAGTATCCGCTTACAGCCGACAAATACGCGGCTTGGCTCGCAGCAACACCAGGTAGATGTATAAACATCTTCATGGACTATGAGACCTTCGGGGAACATCACTGGCCCGAGACGGGCATATTCGAGTTTCTGAGGTACCTGCCGGCTGAGATTCTGAGATGGGAGCACCTCAAATTCTCAACACCTCGGGAGATCGTGGAGAGCGTGGAGCCGGTGCGTTCGATAAGCGTTAAGAACACGAGATCCTGGGCGGATCTTGAGAGGGATACGAGCTGCTGGCTGGGAAATGCCCTACAGTGGGCCTGCTATACCTACCTCAAAAGACTTCAGGGTCCAGCGATGGAGGCCGGGTCGGAGTATCTCAGGATATGGAGGCTTCTTGGCCTTAGCGATCATCTCTACTACATATTCACACATGGTGGTGGACCTGGAGAGGTGCACAGCTATTTCAGCCCTTACGGCAATCCGTATGATGCTGCCGTGACCTACTTCAGCGTTCTATCAGACTTCCATCACCGTCTCTCGAAGATTTTGGATTTGGCGGATCATCCCTTCGTGTTCTACGCTGCAGATGGAAGGAGGCTCGGCACAGCCTGGAGCACACAGGGAATGCTGAAGTTGATCGAGAGCGTGGATATAAATTCGCTAGAGCACCACTCAAGGCTCGGAAGCTTCGCGGAATGGGCGTCGCAGAGCCTGGGGGATGAGGAGCTGGCGAGAGCTCTCGCTGCTGCGGCCAAGCTCAGAGGTAAGAGGCTGAGATCGGCGCTCCTCAAAGCATTTAGGAGGAGAACCGGATGATATCCTATGAAGGCGGCATCTCGAGAGAATGGATTGTATCCAACGGCATCGGAGGGTACGCATCATCCACATCCATCGGGGCAAACACAAGAGCTTATCATGGATTGCTGATAGCAGCGCTTAGACCGCCAGTGGAGAGATGGCTCCTTTTATCATCGCTGGACGAGATAGTAAATGGAGTGGAGCTCGCCAATCATCAATATCCGGGGGTCGTGCACCCTCAGGGCTTCAGACATCTCGCATCATTCACCACAGATCCCGTTCCCACTTATGTTTACAGAGCGAACGGTGTGGAGGTAACAAAATGCATCTTCATGAAATATGGAGAGAACACCACGATCGTTCGCTACAAAATCGTCGGAGATTCTCACGTCAAGATACTGCCCCTGGTGACATCGAGAAGCTTCCATGCAGTCTCCGGCAGGCCTGAGATCTTCCAGGAGCCGATGAGCAACGGCACGGCCCTTCGAGCCCGATGCGATCTGTATCTCCTCTCCGATCGAGCTAGGTATGTAAAAAACGAGATGTGGTACTACAACTTCGAGTATGAGATTGAGAGATCGAGAGGTCTGGGCTGGAGGGAGGATCTGCTCTGCCCGGGATGGTTTGAGGCTGATGTGGATGGTGCAATGGAGATGTGCGTAATCGCCTCGACCGATAGATGTGACATGGCTTCTGATATTGATAATATGTTGAAGTCAGAGATGGCGAGAAGAGATGCTATCGTTCAAAGTCTACCTGCGGAGCTCAGATCTATAGCAATCGCGGCTGACAGCTTTGTGGTGCGTCGTGATAGCGGCATGAGCATAATCGCTGGCTACCACTGGTTCGATGACTGGGGCAGGGACGCGATGATCGCCCTTCCCGGGCTACTGCTCTGCACACGCAGATTCGATGAGGCCAAGGCCGTTCTGAGAACGCTCTCTCGATATATCAGAGACGGAATCGTGCCAAACGATCTCGGGGCAGGATCCTATAACACGGTGGATGCTTCGCTTCT
>CAZMZV010000002.1:35618-67428 GCA_964570975.1 uncultured Methanotrichaceae archaeon
AATGCATTGTGGTATGAGGCGCTTCGATCTCTTGAGATGCTCAGCGAGCATCTCGACATGAGATGGGAGTGGAGCGGCCTGGCGAGAGGTGTTAAGCGATCCTTTGGGCGCTTCTGGAACCCGGCTGGCTACCTCTACGATCTCATAGACCCCAAGGATGAATCAGTCAGACCGAATCAGATAATAGCAGTAGCTTTCGCCGAGGAGCTCGTGTCTCGAGATCGAACACGTATGATCGTTGATAAAGCGACTACCGAGCTTCTCACCCCCTATGGTTTGAGAACACTTTCTCCCGCGGATCCCAAATACATAGGGAGATACGGGGGTTCGCCTAGAGAGCGAGATCTCGCGTACCATCAGGGCACGGTATGGCCATGGCTGATCGGCCCGTATGTAACCGCTTACCTAAAAACCAGGAGGTACAGCATAAGGAGCTGCAAACATGCGCTGTCTCTGCTCAAGCCCCTCCTGGAGGAGGATCGATATGGTATCGGGACGATCGCGGAGATCTACGATGGAGATCCGCCACACAGGCCGAATGGATGCATCTCCCAGGCCTGGTCGGTCGGTGAGCTCATACGCGCGTTCTTCGAGGCGAAGAAGGGGCTCTCGAAAGCCGGCGAGCACGGAGGTTGAGAGCGGAAATATTAACCGCATCACCGGCCGCGGATCGCTTGCTCTCTAAACCACAATCTCTAGCTATTTTGCACCATATCATCTTCGCTGCGCAAGATCCTGCAGCATAACACCAACACTTCCGAGCTCTCCTTCCGAGTAGGGGTGCGAACTCGCCATGGAGGATGCTTGAGATCGATCCCAAAAACATACATCTCTGGATCCTATGACGGATCCAGTTAAAGCTTCCTGTACCTTGCTGCAGCGTTCTTTAATGCCTCTATTCCGGGCATCACCTCTCCAGAGAGATATGTTATGCTCGCGCCGCCGCCCATGCTGACATGCGAGAACCTGGACTCGAGGCCGAGCTTCTCTATCGCAGCCACGGTATGCCCGCCTCCGGCTATCGAATAACCTGCATCTGTCGCCGCCTTGAGTATCTCAGCAGTCCCGAGAACAAACTTCTCCTTCTCAGTGATGCCGGCCGGCCCGTTGAGAACCGCCACCTTAGCTGACTTCAAGATCCTCGAGAACTCCAATATGGTCTCCAGGCCGATATCTGAGATCGGGTAGTTCGGTATGCTATCCACAGCTACCTCAAGCCTCTCCCCGTCCTTATCGACCGCGACATCCTTTGGAAGTATTATCTTTTCCGGATGCTCGTTCAGAAGGCGTTTAGCGATCTCGATCTGGTCTGCATATCCCTGACTCTCCACGAACTTGCGGTTTGTCTCCCCGACATCCACACCAGATGCTATCAAAAAGACGACCGCGACAAGCCCAGATGCAAGAACAGCATCCGCACCGCGACTGAGAACGTTCTGCGTGACCTTTATAGAATCATCAACCTTAGCCCCGCCGAGGGCGAAGACACAGGGATGTTCATTAGCCTTTAAACCCTTATCAAGAGCCTGAATCTCTCTGTCCATGAGTATGCCTGCAGCGCTTGGCAGGACCTCGGTAAAGCCCACTACAGAGAGGTGGGACCTGTGTGATACAGCAAAAGCATCATTTATGAAGGCATCAAAAAGTGGGGCGAGCTTCTGCACCATATGGCTCTTCGCGTGCTCTGCAGGTGTTCTCGAGAGGCTCTCCTCCGCGTAGAACCTTGTGTTCTCCAGGAGCAGAACCTCTCCCGACTCGAGGGAGCGTATCGCATCCCTGGCATTGCTCCCGAAGATATCGTCGACGTATGTTACCTCTTTCCTCAGAAGCTTGGACAGCTGTCTTGCATGCGGCTCCATCGTGAAGAAATCCTTCTTTCCAGGTCTGGACTGATGAGCCATTAGAACGACCTTCGAGTCCTCAAGGGCCTTAAGAGTCTCCATGTGGCTCCTGAGCCTCTTATCATCCAGGATCTTTCCCGTGGGGTCCATGGGGGAGTTAATATCAACTCTCACAAGCACCCGCTTGTTCTCGAGTATGAGATCGTCCATGGTGAGATAATCTTTCACACAATCCCTCCAGGTATGCGGAGAGATTGAAAAAGGAGCTATATAGCTCTGACTATAGATACCGTATCTAATTAATTCAAGACTTCAGGGTCGATAGCGATCGTTTCTTATCAAAGTTCAGGTTGTATGAATTCGTCCAGCATATCGTCATGGTCTAATGACTACCTGAAATCATGAGCCGAGGTAACCCATGGAAATGAAGATAGCTCGGAGGGCACTTTTGCACCGAATGATGAAGTTGCCCGGCCGGATAGTTGTTTTACCTCTATAGGGGTTTCGAATTATTCCGCTCTCGTATAATCATAAATTTTTTGAGCGCCTCGGCTATGACGATGACTATACCTGAGACGATTAGAACGTGTATCCATGATTCTGATATCAATGGCTGCGTCTCGAAGGTTCTCTGAAGTGCTGGAATGTATATGACCATGATAACAGATGCCAGGGATGCGATGATGCCCGCTAGCAGCTTTTTGTTTCCTAATGGAGACATCTCGAAGATCGAGTGATGTAACGAGCGACTGCTGTATGCGTTGTATATAGCACATATGCCCAGAGAGGCGAACGCCATTGTTCTAGCATAACCTATACCCTCCTCAAGATTCAGAATGAAAAGCGCGAGCGTTCCTGTGAATATAGCAGCAGATGTGCCGATGGTGTATGTGAGAAGCTCCCTAGACAAAATGGGCTCCCTCGGATTTCTAGGCCTTTCATTCATCAGCCCGGCTCTAGCCGGCTCCACGGCAAGGCCGATTGCAGGAAAGTCCTCTGCAACCACATTGATCCAGAGTATCTGAAGCGCCAGGAGCGGCGCGGGAAGTCCTACTAGAACCGCTATCAGTATCACTGAAACCTCTGCGAAGGTCACAGCCAGCATGTACGATGAGGCCTTCCTGATGTTCTCGTATATCCTTCTCCCCTCCTCGACGGCAGCAACTATGGTCGCGAAGTTGTCGTCCGCTATCACCATGTCCGAGGCCTCTTTGCTCACATCAGTGCCAGCTCGACCCATTGCGACTCCGATGTCCGCTGATCTGAGTGCAGGCGCATCGTTAACACCATCACCAGTCATTGCAACTATATGGCCATGCGCCTTCAGGGCCTTTATTATCCTCACCTTATGCTCCGCCGTCGCCCTTGAGAACACAGAGACGCGCTCTATGCGATCTGCGAGCTCATCATCCGCCATGGCATTCAGCTCTGAGCCGTCTATCACCTCTCCATCGAGCATCTGCAGCTCCCTTGCTATAGCCTGTGCCGTGAGCTTGTGATCGCCTGTTATCATCACAGGTCTGATGCCGGCCTTCTTGCAAACCTCTATAGCTTTATGTACCTCTTCTCTTGGCGGATCCATCATCCCAACAAGGCCTGTGAAGATCATATCCCTCTCCACAACCTCTCTCTCGAGCACGCCGTCTTCCAGATACTTGAATGCCGTCGCGAGAACCCGCAGCGCCCGGCCTGCCATCTCATCGGCAGTCCTGAGAATCACCTCTCGGTCTCTCGCATTTATGGGCCTGATTCCATCAGAGTCCATTATGAAGGCACACTCTTCGAGGATGATCTCAACCGCACCCTTCATAGAGACCCGGAGACCGCTGTTGTATCTATTTACAGTCGTCATCCTCCGTGTCTCAGAGGAGAACGGAAACTCCACGACCTCAGGGTGCGTCTCTCTGAGATCGAGCCCGGCCTTTCTGGCCAAAACCAGGAGCGCGCCCTCTGTGGGATCCCCCACGACCCTCCATTCGCCGTTAAATACGACCTCGGAGTTGTTGCAGAGCGCGCATGTGATGATGGTCTCTTTTAAAGCACCTGAGATCGAATCAAGAGACCTTCCATCTATCTTAAAAGTTCCCTCCGGCTCGTAACCGGCTCCCGTGACCTCGACCTTTTCTCCAGCCCATATCTCCCGGACGGTCATCTCACCCCTTGTCAGGGTGCCGGTCTTGTCCGTGCATATCACAGTCGTCGAGCCGAGAGTTTCGACCGCTGGCAGCCTTCTGATTATTGCATTCCTTCTGGCCATGCTCTGCGTACCGTATGCCAGGGCGAGGGTCACCACGAACGGCAGGGCCTCTGGTATTCCCGCAACTGCAAGCGCTGCTGCTATCAAAAGGGTATCCAGCACAGGGTAGCCCCTGTAAACCTGTATCGAGAATACCACCACGGCTGCGATAAGAACCAGAACCGCGAGACTTTTGGAGAGCTGCTGCAGTCTGATCTTCAGGGGGGGATCGACAGGCGCCTCCTGAATAATTCCTGATATCCTTCCGAGCTCTGTATCCGAGCCGGTTGAGGTTACAACCGCCCTGCCGTTACCATATGTCACCATAGTTCCCATGAAGAGCATGTTCGACCTGTCGGCCAGTGGTGCGTCGTTATTTACGATATCGGGACTCTTCCTCACCGGTGTTGACTCGCCGGTTAGAGAGGACTCCACCACCTCGAGGAGGGTCGCCTCCAAAAGCCTGGCATCTGCCGGCACGAGATTTCCCGCTTCAACATATATGACATCGCCGGGCACCAGATCCCGCGCTGGAATTGTGATCAGCTTACCGTTTCTGAAGACGCTCGCCTCAGGAGCCACCATCTTCTTGAGAGCCTCCATTGCTCTCTCGGCCCTGTACTCCTGGACGAATCCAAGAACTGCTATGAAGAGGAGTATTCCCAGAACAACGATCGCGTTAGACCTCTCTCCAGATAGCCAGGAGATCAGGGACGCGGCTAATAAAACTATAACCATGTAGTTCTCGAACTGCCTGAGAAATATCCTGGCCGGACCCGGTCCTTCGACTCTGGAGAACTCATTCGGCCCGAACCTCTCGAGGCGTGATGCGGCTTCTTCATCTGATAGACCATCCGCTCTGGAATTCAGGGTCGCCAGGCACTCTTCAGGTAGCAGAGCATGCCAATTAACCATGCGTTCGTGGTCTGTTAAGGCTGGGTATTAATCCTTTTGATACTGAAGTTGGACGTGTCCCGGATAAACGCTGAGGCCAGAAATTTGGACCTTTACCGCGTCTGCATGTCAGAAACACTTAATCCTTTATCCGGACGGTCCCTTTTAATTCCCAGTGCTGTGTTGAATACCTTTCAGAAATCCAACAGCCGGGGCAATTAATACGAATTAAACTTTTGGTAAGAACAGATGTCTATCGATCACATCGCCTATATTCAACACAGCACCGCCGGCAAAAAGGTTATCTTCCACTCGTCCAAGTATGGACTAGATGAAGATACTCGTGGTTAACAACTACGGCCAGTTCAATCATCTCATATACAGAAGCATAAGGGATAAAGCGGATGCGAGGATGATCTCGAACGAGACGCCCGTTGAGGAGATCGATGCCGACGGACTTATACTTGGCGGCGGGCCGTCGATGGAGCGAGCAGGTCGATGCAGCGAATATCTGCGTAGTCTATGCATACCTGTTCTTGGCATATGTCTCGGGCTGCAGATAATGGCCGTGACATTTGGTGGCAGGGTTGAGACCGGAAGCATCGGAGGTTACGCGAAGGTCGAGGTCGAGCTTCTCGATGAGGATGATATACTTAGAGGCCTGCCGAAAAGATTCAACGTTTGGGCATCCCATGCGGATCAGGTGACTGCCTGCCCCGTTGGCTTCAAGGTGCTCGCAAGGTCATCCATCTGCGAGGTCGAGGCGGTCTGTCATATCGAGAGGCCGCTCTATGGTGTTCAGTGGCATCCGGAGGTCGCCCATACCGAGTATGGAGAGAGGGTCTTCGACAACTTTCTCGAGGTATGCGGGAGATGAACGAGGAGCTTAAAAGGGCTTTGGAGATATCCATCGAACAGCTGGCAGAGAAAATAAGAAGGATCGGCTTCAAATGCCTCCGCTGCGGGGATTGCTGCAGAGGTCCAGATGCAGAGGTCCTCGTATTTCCATCGGAGATCAGGAGGATACTCGATTACACAGGCCGGTCTTGGCTTGAGGTGGTCGAGCCCCCTCATACGGGTGTCTGGGATGCAGCGGGCAACTTCCATACTTTTGGGTGGATCTTGAGGCATTCCGACGATGGATGCATGTGCTACGACGAATCGTCTAAGAGTTGCATGATATATCCCGTGCGTCCTGATATCTGCAGAACATATCCTTTCTATCTGGATGGTGAGAGGCTCTGCCTGTCGGAGTGCAGAGGCCTTGGGCATTACATTGATGAGAACGATGCTCTGCGTCTCGCTCAGGATCTCAAGAACCGCCTGATATCCGAGGTTCTAGAGGGGATCAATATGCGTGCGAGCTTCTCAGGCTTCTCTGCAGTAGATAAGAGATGCATTGGCATCTGTATAGTCCATGATGGCGATGGGGCGCACGAGATTCTCTGTGATTCGAACGGTAATCTCAAAAGGAGAGGATCGGGACAGTCTGAAAGCAGATAGTTGTCTATGCAGTTGACTTCCTCTCCGGCCTGAATGCACCTCAAGTGCAACCATCCCCTCGATGATCATCGATAATCGGATCTCTCTAGCTGGAAGCACCGGCATTTGGGCCTGAGAGAGTCGGTGCTAGCGCTTCCATTTGATGCTGCAGCCCTTTATCTTTACTATGCCGCTCTTTTCCAGCAACCTCGCAAACTCTTCAGAAGCGCTGCTGGCATCTCTATTATTCCCATTCTCCTCTATATGTTGTGTTGAATAATTCGAGGTGATGTGACCACTAGATATTGATTCTTATCAAAATTTAAATTCGTATGAATTGGCCCTCAGCTACTGGATTTCTGAACATTATTCAACACAGCATTGGCGGGAGGAAGTCACAAGACCGAATGAGATGCCTCCGCAAACAATATCTCTGTGATCGTCAGAGCATCTCATCATGGAGAGAAAGACGCTGGAGATAGCAACGAGCACCGGCATGGTTCTCATGTTGATAGTCTTGCTGATCGCTATACAGATCGCATTTCCGGTGAGCCTCCGTCCAACAGGCTTCGTCGGAGCAGTGGCTCTTTACATAATACTCATGTCGATCATCGGGATCAAGCTTGCGAACACCCGCCAGCAGATCTAAATATAATAATATTATTCACATCTTTGAGGGTTTGAGATGGTGAAGTTCCTTGAAAGACTTGTGGGCAAAGCGGCCTCCGATGAATACGTGGAGGTGGACCTAGGGCAGTTTGATGACGAGGTGGATAGGCCCAAGGCGTATCTGAGAGTCGCGGAGCTTACCTCTCTGGATGTGCTGCCCGAGATAAAGCAGGAGATCCGATCTCGCAATATACTCCTCGTGGATATAGCTCCCATGAAGAGGGATAAGGCATCTCTGGACCGGGCGATAGGCGAGCTGCGGAAGATCGTAGAGGATACATCTGGAGATATAGCCGGAGTTGGGGACGATCTGGTTATCATCGTTCCGAGCGGCATAAGAATAGACAGAGAAAAAGTCGTGGGAGGAAGAGATTGAACATCAAGACAAAGGCCAACTGCCCGATGTGCGGCGCGATGATGGAGTTCAACTGGGAGACCGTAGAGCTTCCATATTTCGGGGATGCATTGGTAATAGCAGGCGTCTGCGAATGCGGCTTCAAGCATAGCGATACCATGCTTCTGAGCCAGCGCGAGCCCTACAGGCATTCACTTGTTGTAAAAGATATAGAGGATCTGAATGCGAGGGTTCTCAGGTCTTCCAGCGGCACAATACACATACCTGAGATCGGTGTGGATGTAGAGCCAGGATACGCATCAGAGGCCTACATAACAAACATAGAGGGCGTTCTTGTAAGGGTGAAGGGCATCGTCGAGTTCGCCACGAATGCTGCCAGGATGGCGAAGGATCCGGAGAGAACAGCAAAGGGCGAGGAGATTCTATCCAAGATAGAGAGGGCTCTCAGGGGAGAGTTCAGCCTGACGGTTATACTGGAGGATCCCTTCGGCAACAGCGCCATCATATCGGATCACGTCATCGCCACACCTCTGACCACAGAGGAGGCCTGCAAGCTGAAGACTGGTATGATAGTTCTTGATCTAGAGTGAGTATGCTGGTACTCAGTGGCGGCACAGGGACACCAAAGCTGCTTCGAGGCCTCGCGAGACTTCTGGGGCCTGAGGAGATCACGGTGGTGGTCAACACAGCCGAGGACGTATGGATCTCCGGCAACCTGGTCTCTCCAGATCTGGATACAGTCATCTATACCCTCTCCGGGCTTATCGATGACGATCGCTGGTGGGGCATAAAGGGTGACAGTTTCGCCACTCATACGTATTTAAAGAATCTTGGTTTTAAGGAGATGCTCGCGATAGGCGATAGGGACCGTGCATTTCATATCCTCAGGTCTGAGATGATACGCAGGGGGCACACGCTTAGCGAGGCAACCGAATGGATGAGGAATGCGCTCAACATAAAGATGAAGATATTTCCGATGAGCGATGATCCCGTAGCCACGATCATAACCACCCCGCTGGGGGATATGCATTTCCAGGAGTTCTGGGTCGAAAGAGGTGGCGAACCGGAGGTTCTATCTATTCGTTTCGATGGAATCGATGACGCCAGGCCGAGCAGGGGGTTTCTTGATGCTCTCAGGAGTGAAGAGACGATCTTAATCGGCCCCAGCAATCCGGTCACCAGCATAAGCCCGATCCTCTCTCTGAGGGGCGTGAGAGATGCGCTTGCCGACAAGACTCTCGTCGCAGTAAGCCCTTTTGAGGGCGATAGACCCTTCAGCGGACCTGCAGCCAAGTTCATGCGCGCTCTTGGATTCAAACCAGATGATCATGGCGTGATCTCGATTCTCGGGGATGTGGATGTTTTCATAGTCTCGGAGGGGAGCAGTTACACTGGAAGATGCGTCAGGCTTAACACCCGCATGGAAAGCATGGAGGATAGCATCCGGCTGGCGAGAGATTTAATCGAGATATTACGTAAATCGATAGGTTGAAGCTATAAAAGACAGCGCTGATCTTGGAGAGCATATGTTCTTAGGCGTGGACCACGGAACGAGAGCGATAAGGTTTGCGAATCAGAGCGGTGAGGGCTTTGCGATACCGAGAGAGGAGGCGCGCTCTATCAGCCCTCTGGGGATCCTGCGCAGGATAAAAGAGGAGTTCGTTGCGGAGAACTTCGATCTTGTGGCGCTATGCTACTCGATGGGCGACGGGATCACGAAGATCACAAGGATCCAGGATGTAGAGAACAGGGGCCTGGCGAGCATCAAAGGCGCGGGCACAGAGATAGGGGGCGGAACGAGGGTTTATGAGGCCATGGAGATGTCTGGTTGGCCTGTAGTGCTTCTCCCGGGAATACATCGGGGATCGGATATAGATCCGAGAATGAAGGTGTTTTCGCATGGAGCAAGCCCTGAGAAGGTCGGCCTCGCATATTATGTCGTGCGCAACGGTATCACGAACGCGGTGATATCAGATGCGAGCTCAAACACAGTCACGATTGGCATACTCAACGGGAGGATCGTGGGTGCCATAGACGCGCCGATATTCGCTCCAGGCCTGCTCCAGGGACCCCTCGATGTGGCTGCGATCAGAGCGGTCGATGATGGGAGGATGACAGCGAATGAGGCATTCTCAGCGGGCGGAATTCTAAGAAAGCTGGATGAGATCTCCGAGGTCGAGAAGGAGTGTTTTGCAATGGAGACGCTGGCGCTGTTCGCTGCCATGGAGATCGGCGCGATGTCGATTCTGCTTCGCGATCTTGGAGCGAGCAACCCTGAGATCTTCCTGGCCGGAGATCCAGCAAGCCTTATTTCTGAACGAATCTCGGAGCTTTTAGCGAGATCCATCACAACTTTACCGCCCCTTGCAGCAGCTACCGGATGTGCTTGGATCGCAGAGGATATATTCTCAGGGAGAAGACCGATCATGGGAATAGATGCAGATCCCAGAGTCCTGGAGTTGCATCATGAGATATGATGAGTGGGTGAAGCTTCTCTCCGATATTGAGGAGAAGAGGAGAGCAATGGAGAGCAGCGTAACAGCGCACGCCCTTCTCCATAAGGTAGAGGCGCTTATGAGATCCGAGGAGGTACCTCCAGAGCTGGCAGAGAGGCTGGATATGCTCCTGATAGAGCTGACAGATGCTTCAAGGGAGATCTGCACAAATACAAAATGCCCCTATTACGGAAAAAGATGTAAGATGCGGTAGTTGGACGTGTCCGAATAAGGATTAGGTGTTTCTGACAGGCAGAAGCGTCGCCTTCAGGGGAAGGGAGGAAGTCGCCTACAGGAGTCTGGATGGGGCTGATGCAGCTACGATAATGTCGAGGCTTCTCGAGATCTCTCGATAGAAATGCATCTGCCGGGACATCTGATGATTTAACACAGATAGCGGATAAATTTTGAGCCGCGCCCCTTGGGCGCTTTTTCACATTCCGAAGAGCGTGATTATGCTCTGAGTCAGTATCAGTCCAGCAGACTCCTGTGATGAGATGTTCGCTGCTGGAGCCATCTGGAAGCTAGAAGGCAAAGAGACCGGCGTGTAAGAATAGCTTCTATCCAAGCCGAACTTGTAGATGGTCTCCCTCTCCAGCATCATGCTGGTCCAGACTGTCGGGTTTACGCTAGCTGCGCCCTCAACACCTGTTGCAAATGTGGTTTCACCAAGCTTTACAGGGCTCTCGAATCTGAGCGGGAATGTGTTGAACCATATGCTCATCGTCTTGGAGGCCTCTCCGCTGCTTCCCACCTTCTCAACATATGTATTCCAATATTTCTGAACATCCTGCTGGAAGCTGCCGGCGTCAGGGCCGTTGAGATATATCAGCTGGTTTCTGCTATACTGAGGCGCCGAAAGAGCATCAGCTGCTGCCCCTCCAACCAGGCATAGCAGTAACAATAATGCCATCCATCTCATTTTATATTCCCCCATAAGATCTGGCTTTTATCTGTATCGCGATCTGTCCCAACCTATTTATGTCTATCCGTAGAGCGAATCGGATATGCAGGGCTGTTTTGAGATTATGCATAAAGATCTGGCCGGCAGAGTAGGAAAGCTCTACACACCACACGGCATCGTCGAGACCCCAACTCTAATGCCGGTGGTGAACCCGCACATACTTTTGCTCACTCCCAACGAACTCAAAGAGCTCGGCGCTGATATGCTCATAACCAACAGCTACATCATCCATCAGGATACCAGCTTTAAAGAGAGAGCGCTCGAGCAGGGTGTCCACGGCCTTTTGGGATACGATGGGCCGATAATGACCGATTCTGGGGCCTTCCAGCTCTCGGTCTACGGCAGCATAGACATCCAGCCTCTGGATATATTGAGATTCCAGCAGGAAATCTGCTCGGATATCTCCGTGCCCTTGGATATACCCACTGGCCCGGATGCGCCCAGAGAGCAAGCCGAGATGGAGCTGGCGGAGACGGAGAGGCGCCTTCGAGAGGCGGTGGAGAACAAAAGAGAGGGATTGCTGCTAGCAGGTCCTGTGCAGGGGGGTGTCTATCCGGATTTGAGAGAAGCAGCAGCGCGCAACCTGAGAGCTATGGATTTCGATGTCTATCCCATAGGCGGTGTTGTTCCTCTCATGGAAAGCTATCGGTTCAAAGAGCTAGTGGATGTCGTGGTTGCATCGAAGCAGGGGCTGGGCCCTGGAGTCCCCGTCCACTTGTTCGGAGCCGGCCATCCGATGGTATTTGCATTAGCTTCTGCCCTTGGCTGCGACCTCTTCGATTCTGCGGCATACGCTCTTTATGCAAAAGACGGACGGTATCTCACGCCCGATGGGACATACAGACTCTCCGATCTGAGGTATCTCCCATGCTCATGTGATGTGTGCCGAAAACATACCCCAGAATCGCTACTCGAAGATCCTCATAGGGTGGAGCTACTGGCGCGCCACAACCTCGCGATCTCTTTTCAGGAGATGAGAGCGGTTAGGCAGAGCATCTATGAGGGATCGCTCTGGGAGCATCTCGAGAGGAGATGCAGATCTCATCCCAAGATGTACGAGGCATTCAAACATCTCTCCAGGCACGCGGAATATCTGGAGAGGCTCGACAGGATATCGAAATCGACTTTCTTCTACCTGAGCAATCTATCTGCGAGAAGGCCTGAGGTTCTCCGCTACAGGAAACGCATCTCTAGGATAGATCTTCATGGAAAGGTCCTTGTGATAGACAGGCGTCCGACAAATGAGGAGCGCTCCAGGTATACACACATCCTAGGATTCAAGCCTCCTTTCGGCCCTTATCCAATCGAGCTGGAGGAGATGTATCCGCTGAATGCGGTGGTTTTGGAGGATCCGGATGACGACGCAATGAGCACAGCACTCGAATCTCTAAGAGCTCTGATCAGCGAGAACCCGAATGCAGACTTCCATATAGATATACAAACAGAGAGGCTCTAGAATGAGATACTTTGAGGTCGTGAGGCGTGACGGTCCAGCTCGCATGGGCAGGCTCATGTTGGATAGGGTTCTGTCAACCCCCTGCCTGATATCTCCTGATGATTATGTGAGCGCGGGAAGTATCTTCAGATACAAAAGCATCGATGATGCCATCGAGATCGCGAGATCCTTTTCAGGATCTAAGAAACTGGTCGTCCTTCCCTATCCAGCTGAGTTGGTTCCTGGGATAGTTGAGGAGATAGATGCGCCAAAAGCTGTTGTTATAGAAGGATCTTCAGAGATAAAAGACGCGGAAAAAGATGCGGATGTCTATGTGCTCGGCGCCGCTGGGTCGATCGCTACAGCGAGAGATCTCGTTGCTACTTTGATTGGGATGAGGGAGAGAATTCCTCCGGATGCAGCGCTGTATACTCCGGCGCTTGCCACTCCAGCCAATCTCTCCCTTCTCATGTATCTCGGCGTGGACATCGTTGATACGACCAGGGTTGAGATGGATGGTTATTACGGTCGCTATCACACCAGAGATGGAATGTTCTCTGAGCTCTCCGAGAAGCCATGCAGATGCGAGCACTGCGCCTCAGGGGATATAGCAGGGCATAACGTATTGAAGCTCGAGGAGGAGCTCAGCTGGATCAGGATGTGTATAAGATCCGGCAATCTCAGAGAGTATGTGGAGCGACAGGTGAGATGCACTCCATGGATGACTGCAGCCCTGAGGCTCGTCGACATGGAATGGAGATATCTAGAGCGCAGATCTCCGACATATCGAAGGAGTGTTCTCTACTCAAATACAGCCGAGTCGCTCCATAGAGTCGAGGTCAGGAGGTTTGTGGAGAGGGTTCTCACTCGCTACAAAGCGCAAGATTGCGATGTTCTTCTACTCCTCCCCTGCTCCGCGAGAAAGCCTTACTCCACCTCCAAGAGCCACAGGCTCTTCCACATGGCGATGGGAGATATGAGGAGGTACGTTCACGAGCTCATCCTGACATCGCCGCTTGCAATAGTCCCGAGGGAGCTTGAGGATGTATATCCAGCGGCGCATTACGACACACCTGTTACAGGCAGATGGGATCTTGAGGAGCGGGACTGGCTCCTTCGCTCTCTGAACTCCTATCTCGAGAGAAACAGGTACAGGCATATCGTTGCGCATCTGGAGGGTGAGCTGCGCGAGACCCTCATCAATGGAGGGATAGATGCGATATACACAGGAGGCGGCACAGGACCAGAAGATCTGGCCAGGCTCAGAGATGCTTTAGAGGAGGTATGCGGAGATGCGAGGCCTCTCAAAAACTGGAGGGTTCAAGCCTTTAAGGCAAAAGCGGACTTCTTCTTCGGACCAGGCGCCGGCGATGCGCTGGCATTCGATTCGAAGGTCAAGGGCAACAGGCTAATCGACAACTCCGGGAGGGTTCTCGCATCTGTTAACGATGGTCGGCTTGCGCTCGCGCTCGATGGTGCGCGCAGGCTTATCCCTATGAGATCATACATCGTTCGCATAGGCGATTTCATTCCGAGAGGGACTGTGCTCGCGCCAGGGGTCATCGATGCGGACGAGCAGATAAGGCCAGAGGACGAGGTCATCGTGGTGGGAGACGGACTTCGCGGCGTTGGTAGGGCGAAGATGAGCGGCTGGGAGATGGTGGAGTCGAGACGCGGAGTGGCCGTCGAGCTAAGGGATGTACGTGTCGAGGGGCAGGGATGAGAAACAACATCATGTTAGGAGAAACAAAGCAGACCACGGTACGTGTCTGATGGGGAGTTGCTGGTATGCAGAGCAAAGATCCAATAAAAGATTCTAGGCGCATCACCACAGCCAGAGCCATCGACGCAGTAGCTGTGGATATAGATGGCACTCTGACTGATATGAACAGGATTCTGAGCCCGTTAGCGCTGAAGTCGATTAGGGTGCTGGAGGTGCCCGTGATTCTCGTCACCGGCAACACACACTGCTTCACGAGGGCTGCAGCTGTTCTCTTCGGTTTGAGGGATTTCGTAGCAGAAAACGGCGGTGTTATCTCATCAAACGACAGGATTGAGATCCTGGCTGACAGAAGCAGATGCGATGAGGCCTATGAGCATCTTAAAGAAAGATTCAACATAAAGAAATTCGATTCAAGGTACAGGCTCACAGACCTTGTCCTCATTCGCGGATTCGATGTCGATGCGGCTGCGAGATACCTCGAATCTCTGGCTATCCCCGTGGAGCTTGTAGATACCGGTTTTGCGATTCACATCAAGAACAAGGGCATAACAAAGGGCACCGGTCTCAAGAGGATCTCGGAGATCTTGGGGATATCAACAAGCAGGATCGCAGCAATAGGCGACAGCCCGAGTGACATACCAATGATGGAGATAGCCGGTTTTGCTGGGGCTGTTGGCAATGCCCATCCAGCTGTAAAAGCCGCAGCAAGCTATGTCGCAGAGAGATCGTTTGGTGAGGGGTTTGTTGAGATCATAGAGCATATGCGCTCTATCGATCTGCTCTAATACCCATGATCTCAGCCCAATGCTTCTCGCATATGGCCCACCAGCCCAGGGTCTTCTTGGCGATCTCTCTCGCAGCAGGGCAGAACGAATCCACGGCCAGGTTGAAGGGCATCTCCTTCAGCGGTGGATGCAAAGGGTAAAGCCTGCACGTCAGCGGCCGGACTTCATATATCCTGCAGCCGTCTTTGCTATCGTAAAATGGGCATGGGTGTTTGAGTATCCAGGTTCCGTCCTTCCCTCTCCTGCATAGGGATCTGAGCCGCTTCTTCGAGCCGAGAAACTCAGAGATCCTCCTGAAATCGCCATCCTCCAGAACTACTCCGGCTCCAGGTGTGCGACAGCAGCGTCCGCATCTCTTGCATTCGAAGATCTCCCAGAATAGATCGACGCCTTCGCAGGTCTCTGCGAATCCCCTATCCTTGGCCGGCAGGGGGAGAGCTATATCGATCGAGATCCTCTCGCAGAGATCTATCTTCCTCAGCTCATCCTCTCTTTGCGACCAGTGGCCCTTGAGAAGTTTGAGATGCTCCCCTCGGCGCTTCTCACCAACGCAGACGGGAGCCAAGAACTTGTGACAGATTTTTTTCACATCTAAAACAGAATAATTTTGTCCTAAATGAGGGCGCTTCATCGTTATTCATACGACCAGGGAACTATGTATACCTTATCGCCCTCTCTCCTGCCTTTTACGAGTTGGCAGTGCCTCAATATGGCGATCTCGTTTTCCAGCTCCTGCATGGACAGGCCAAGCTCTGATGCGATCTCCTCGCGGGTGACCTTTATCTTAGAGGTGATCATATCGTATATCTGCCTCTGCCTTTCGGTAAGACCTTCAGCGCCTTCCAGGCCGTGGAGCTTACGGAATGTTCTCGCTGAGTACTCGCCCCATGGATCGCATACGCGTATCCGGTGGCTTGAGTCGATGTAGCAGTCCTCGCAGAGGGTATCGCCCTCGCGGATGTAGATCTCATCCTCTTTAAGATCCCGGCCGCACATCTGACATTTCATAAGAAACAGTTTGTTTTTATGTTTAAAAATCTTGCGTTCATATTACTAAATTAATATTATTTGTAGATACAATAATTATCAAAACTTCCTCTTTGATGGAAATTTCTTTGATATAAGCGGGTCCCACTAACATTCCTTTTTAAGATGTTTGCTGTTGCAGAATAGTTATATTAATAATATTTTAAATCAAAAGGCAGGTTTTTAGTAAAATGGTTTAGAGATATTTTAGTAACGAATAGTAACAATAAACTAGTATATCATAACATAAGTTTTGAAAAATCAAGTGGAACTTCCAAATCTGTTCTTCTTGGATATCTGTATTGAAATTAATGTTATGGTGCACTAGAGCCGGTTTCGTGGTGCTTTGATACCCAAGAGAAGCGACTGTTTCCTTCTTGAGTAGATTGAGATGGTGAGATCAATTCACATGCATAGACTACCACAACTCTTGGAAGTAATACTCAAATCTATCCCTGAAACAGGAAGACCTTTTTAAAGAGAAGAGGTGGTCACAGCAATACAGATATACTGCCAACAAAATGGGAGGGAATTGCAAGGCACGAATTCCGGTCTTCACTCTGTTAGAGCGGCTGCGGTATTGCTCCAGGCGTATGTACCTTTGCTCCAGGGGGAATACGGTGGACATAGACTCTCTGCTCAGATACATAAAAGAAAGACAAGTTGTAGACGGCTGCGCAAGCGGGTACTCCTCAGTGAGAGGAACTCCACCCAGCATACAGGATACCTTTTTTGCTATAGCATCTCTCAAAATGCTTCATGCCGAATCTCCAGACGGGGAGATCGTCTCTTTTATAGGCAGGTCTGAGTATCTCGATCTCAACCGTGCATATTATTCATCCAAATGCCTGGAGCTTGCAGGTTGCAGGGCGGAGCTGAAGGACGGGAAGCTGAGATGGAAATATCTAGGGGATACGCATGAGATAAGCTGTTTCATTCCCGCTACACCCCTTGAGAGTTATTTCGAGTACGATCTCTACGGGATGTATGGATCCAGCATATTTTCATCATCTCTCGGCACGCTTCTAAAGCGTATAGAGCTCGGGGAAGGGGAGATAAGCGATGGCATCGTGAGATCTGCGCTTTTTATTTTGGAGGATTGTCAAGATATCACAAGGGCCTATATGACACTTGAGATTCTCGATGCGATAAGGAGAAGAGGATACGAGGTTAAACTATCCGCTTCTCATATAAAAAAACTCTCAAGGCTGCTGGAAGGCTGTAAAACAAGAATTGGATACACATCAAATCCAGAAGCCACGATACAGACTCTCGAGAGCACCTATGCCGGCTCTATGATCGCGAGAAAGCTAGGACATCCCGAGCCAGAGGGAATCGAACTCTTTGTAACCTCGCTTCAAAATGAAAATGGTGGATTCAGAAGATCTCCATTTGGAGGAATATCGACGCTTGAGTTCTGTTATCTCGCTCTATGCATCCTATTTCGTGGCAGACATGATTCAATTTAGGTAAGCGCAAAAAGGTAATCTCATGATAACGTGTTGTTTCCATGACAAACCGTAAAAATCAACCAGAGCTGATATCGGCGCTTTGATGAAGATTCCTAAAACCAGCCTTTTATTAGTACAAGTATGCAGCAACAGGCGTGAATCTTGAAAAGGAGGTTTACAGGAATTCTCTGATGTCGGAAATAATCGACCCCCTTCTTCTCGAATAAGTCAAGGTGGTGAGATCAACTCATCTGCGGTAGACGAGCCAGGGGTTGATACACTACTGCTATGTCGAACAACTTTTGAATTTCAGATATCAGGGAGGAAATTCACACAAATCTAAACTTTGATGTGAATCTATCACTATCAACGTCACGACTTATTCAACACCTCATACACTACAGAAAGAATCAAGCGGTAACATCGTCGCGGTTATGAAGAAAGAACTCGCAAGAATCCACATCCAGAGCTCATTTCCGGTAAAAGGCATCTCATGGTCGCATGCTTGCTCTGTCAATAACTCGCCTACACGACATAACAGCGGAACCTGTCCGAATAAGCCGAAGATAGCTCAGATAACCATCTTCCTTTCCTCCATCTCTTATTTGGACATGTCCTAAAATCGGAGGGTAAGATCTAAATACCACGATGCATCTACAACAAATCCGTTCGGTACTTTGGTATCGAGGATCTCCTTATGGGGCGTAAATACTATAAAAAACACCGTAGCGGAGTGATAAGGCCACTGGGTATAGTCAGGCTATTTTCCAGGGTGTGGTGGCCGCGCGTATGAACAAACGTCACACTATTCCTAGAAGAAATATTATGTATACGGTAAATAAAAATGGTACCGTATACATTATCAACGAGAACTACTTCTACAAGACAGAACCGTACTACACGATAGTTCAGAACGAGTTCGAGGGTATAAAGACAGTGCCAAGCAGCAGCGCAGTTCTGGATGCCTACATAGTTCCAATATGCCTGGAGAAGGCGAGGATGGCAGGTATTCCGGTTTGCGAGTGGGTTGTCTCCTATTCGTACATAACCCTTCCAGCGATAGTGTACGGGCTGAACTACTTCTCGACACCCTCCGAGCACTTTGTGGTAAAAGATCTAACAAGCGCAAAGAAGGCGATAAAGCACGTGACAAACTACGGCAAGTATCCATTCTGCTATCAGAAGATAAGCGAAGAGGCAGAGGTAGCTGTGTATACCTCCATCTTCGGAAGAACCGTCGACTGCTCCGAAGAGATAGAGACCCTAGCGGAGAAGATCTATGCGGTCTTCAACATACCTCTGGTGAGCCTTGTGCTTGTCAGGGATCTGGGAGGATACCGTCTGTCCTCTTTGGCACCTGTAATGTATTCCCAGCTATCCGAGAAAGAGAGGGATCTCATGAAGAGCATCCTCGAGAGGAGGGGGAGCAGTTGAGCAGGTTGGGCATTTTCGTCAACAGACAGACGCTCAGCAGCTCAGAGCAGCTCACGGCTCTCATAAAATGCAGAGACGCCGCCGAGAGCATGGGGCATACGGCTGAGTTCATCTTCCCGGTGGATATCCAGAGGATTCCGAAGCTGGATGCTCTCTTCATCAGAGCAAACACAGATCCGATGAATGCCACATATGTCGCATCGAGAATCGCAAGTCTATACGGCATACCAGTCATAGATGATCCGGAGTCTATACAGATATGCTCCGATAAGATCAACATGTATCTCCATCTGATGAAGAGAAAGCTGCCGATACCGATGACGGTCTTCCCGAGCAAGAGGGAGATAGTTCCTGAGTATGCCAGGGCGCTCTTCGAGAGGCTTGGCACCCCACTGGTGCTCAAGGAGCCCTCGACATCTTTCTCAGCTAGAGTTGAGAAGGCGTCGAACGTCCAGGAGTTTTTGAGGATTGCTAAGAGATTTCTCAAGCTCTCCGACTGGATAGTCGTACAGGAATACATCCCGAGCAGCTTTGACTGGAGGATCGGGGTTCTCAACGGGGAGTTTTTGTACGCATGCAGATACGTTATACCCTCGCAGACCTTCAAGATACAGGCATCTGTAAACGGCCATCTCGTCTACTGCGGCGTCGAGAGCGTCCCCCAGGAAGATGTCCCGTCTGAGGTCGTGGATCTGGGCATAGAGGCCGGCAGGGCAATAGGAAAGGGCCTTTACGGGGTGGACATCAAAGAGAGCAACGGCCGTCTTTACGTGATTGAGGTCAATGACAATCCATCGCTCGACGGGGGCGAGGACGTCTGCTATCCTGATGTCTACAAGAGGATAATCTCCCACCTCATAAACGGTGATTCACACGCGGACACCATCAGCTACATACCATCCAGAATCAATCGCTACTTACCGGAGATGCAGTTCGATCCATCGACCCAGAGCATAGTCGGAGGGTCCGAGAACCAGCTCTCCTACAGGATCGATTTTGAGAGATGAGATTCCATGGATAGAGATGTCTTCAGCAGCATATGCAGCTCATGCGGTGGATTATGCTGCAAGGACGCGAGGCCGCCTTTGACTGAGATGAGAGAGAAGATCCTCGTGGCAGCAGGCCTAAGTCGCGATGACGTGGAGTTCGCAGGATACAGAAGAATCAAAGCGCGGGATAACGGCTACTGTGTGCTATTCGAGAATGGGAGATGTAAGTTGCATCAGGTCAAGCCAGAGACATGTGTCGCGGGGCCGTTCACGTTTGATATCAGGAACGGGAAGCTGGAGATTTACCTGAAGAGGGAGAGCATATGCCCACTGGCAGGGTATCTTCTCAGGAATAGCGAGGCCTACGATAAGATGTTGGAGGTCGCAGTCCCGAGGATATTAGATCTCATCGATGGGCTGAACGCAGAGGAGCTCGATGTTATACTGAAGATCGATGAGCCTGAGACCTTCAAGGTCATGGAGATCGACCTGAATGATCGGCACAGAGCATGAGTACTCGATCAACGACAAGAACTTCAAACCGCAGCCCATCTCAGATCTGCTCATAAAAAGAATAAACGGCAGAGTCGAGCATGAGATAGATTTCGGAGAGGTGCGGCTATCCAAGGAGCTACAGAAGCATGTCCTCGAGCTTGTCCCTCCGCCGAAGGAGAGCATTCGTGAGCTGGAGAGAATTCTTTATGATGGTGTCAGGAGGCTTTACGCATCCTTCGGAGAGCACAGGTTCTTGGGGCTGGGTATGCACCCTCTTCTGGTTTTGGATCAGACCACATTCTGGGATCATGATGAAGCCGAGTACTATCATCTCTACGACAGGCTCTTCAACATCAGGCAGCACGGCTGGCTCAATATACAGGCGCTTCAGATAAACATCCCCTACAAGGGAGGCGATGATCTGGTCGAGAGGTTCAACCGTTTGAGAGCTCTGCTGCCCTATCTGATAGCGATATCTGCGGCATCGCCATTCGTAGAGGGGAGGGCCACAGGATATATGGACAACAGGCTACTCTTCTACAGGGAGAACCAGAAGGAGATTCCGGGGATATGCCATGGAATACTTCCAGAGAAACTCAGAAGCGCGAAGGATTACGTGCTTATAAATAGAAGCATCTATAGAGAGCTGCAGAAGAGAGATGCACATCGATTATGCAGGGAATGGGTGAACTCTCGTGGGGTCATAGTCAGATTCACAAGAAGCTGCTTGGAGATAAAGGCCATAGACGAGCAGGATTGCATAAAATCGGATATGTGCATAGCGGCTTTCATAAACGCCCTCATGCGGAGCGATATCTCTCCGGAGGATGACGAGGACTTTTTAAAGGAGATGACGGCTCTCGCGATCAGAACCGGAACAGCGAGGATGAAGCCGGAGCTCGAAGAGATATACAGAAAGGCTGAGAGGTGCGCTACTTCTGAGGAGAATGCATACCTGTCGATTATAAAAGAGCGCATCGATAACGGAAGTCTCGCCGAGGTTCTGATGCGACGATACAGACAAATGAGTCTATACGAGATAATGAGAGATGCAGAGGCCGCGCTGAGGATGAACATCCCCCTCGCATGAGTCTCAAATGAGTCAATCTTCAAACTCCGAGGTGCGTACACCGCCGGCTGAACAGCTCCCTGAAACCCTCGACTGCCTTCGACTCCGTCGAAGCATGTCGGAGGTCTCGACGCGGTCTGGATGCATGAATCCCTGCTAGAATGCGGGAGGAGTCGCTTATTTGGTATGAAAATGCCTCCGGGCCATTTTCATTTCCCACGGGCGAGCTGTTGGTCATTAAGGTTTTTTAATTTCAAACTTCATATACTCCCTCGCGTCGAAGCTCCCGATATCTGCGTGAAGGCCGTCTCTCACGTAAACCCACAGGAAGTATGTGCCCTCCGGAACATCAGCAGTTTTCCACATCCAGCTATCATTATTCTGGTATCCAGGCGTTCCATCGATCCTCTTGCCATCCTTGTCCAGCACCTCGAACTTGTACTGCAGGAATCCATCTGATGGATTTGTTGCGTTGCAGGAGAGCTTCACATCTGTATTTGGCGGGGCTGGGGACTGAGGGTCTGTCGTGAACTTCTTGATGGATGGTATGCCCTTTACAGCTGCTGATGTCCCTGCTCCAGTGCCATTCGTGGGGCGCTCCTCACTCTGCGCGGCGCGTCCGCCGAAGTAGAATCCGATGATGGAAGAGATGGCACCTGTCAGTGCAAGTAGTATATCCTTTAAAATTGTGAGTATCTCTTTATCTTTATCTAAATTGGCGATGAGCAGGAATATTGCGGCTCCCAGGATGATGCTCAGGGTCAGGGCCATTGTGGCTCTGGCCACACCCTGCATACCGCTTGACTGGATCGTTAAGGCATCCTTTACCAGCTGAACCAGCTCAGCCTGATTTCCGGCAGATGATAATTTCTCAGCCAGCAGCTCCCGAACCTCTCTCAGATGATCATAGAAGCCCTTGATATTCCATAATATAGGCAGACTGGCGAAAACAAAGAGCAAAATGATTGCGATCGGCATGATTTTAGAGATGTCCCAAGATAAACGAGCCATGATAAATGTCAAAACCCCTCCCACAACCGCCCCCACAAGCAGAAGCAAAAGGGCTTTCTGATCTGAGCAAAGCGCACTTTTAGGTGGCATATAATTTTATTAATCTGTCTCTCTATATATACTTTCTCAAATTCATGAGAGTGAGATGGACTCTATATCGTTCAGTCGGTCAGAGATGAGATCGACTTTGGGTAATGAGTGTTTTACTAAAAATGGCCGCAGGATGTTGATTCTTGCGATTTATTTCAGCAGTTCACACCTACGACCTAAAATCAAAAGCAATGAATCTCTCTTGTTCGAATGGATCTCTATGATTTACATCATCTTTAGACGATCGGCTTGGCGGGAACGAACCTCTCGCCTGTGATCCTCTCGTATAGCTGTATGTATATCTCGCTCGTCTTTCTTGCGATCTCATCCGGCAGGGCTGGAATATCCGGCTCTGGCATCTTCTTCTCTCTGGCCGAGTAGAGCAGGTCCTTGTACCCTATCTGGCGATAGTACTTTCGCACATATTCCTTGCTGAGATCGATGTGCTTTCCCTCCTCATACATCGTCTTATCCCAGAACCTGTCCTCGTCTGCTGTCCCGTAGACATCGACGACCATGATCTCTCTATCCTTGTCGAAGGCGAACTCCTTCTTTCCATCGACATGGATGAGACCGCGCGGTTCTACACATCTCTTAATATCCTCATCTATCCTGAGAATTATATCCGTTATCTCCTCAAACTCCGAATCGCTGAGCTTTGAGATCTCTAAAGCTTCAGATCTGCTGAGAAGCCTATCTGTCTTCTCGAGCTTCGTGGAGACCTCTATGTAAGGCTCAGGCAGCGGCTCTGCATACTTTACCCTTCTGCCTCTTGGAAATCCCAGATCCGCGGGACTCAGAGAGCCGCTCTCAAGTCGATCGAAGAGGGAGCCAGCCACATACCATCTGCATATGAACTCGAGCGGTATGAGATAGCATTTCAGATCTCCAGTTATGCGTTCCGGCGGGACTATGTCTACCTTCTCCACAATCATTCCCGCGGGTGGCAGGTAACGTATGAAATGATTCCTTATGCCCATCCGCCTGGCCCGCTCGAACCAGAAGACGCCCTCCCTGCAGAGCGTCTCGCCTTTGTATGGTATCTTTGTGGGAATCACCTTATCGAATACTGAGATGTTATCCGTAAACTGGAACTCAAGCTCTGAGCCTAGATCATAGGCCTCTTTCACCTTGCCCTTCATCAACAGCTTGCGATTCATAGCAGTTCTATAACAGAATCATTTGATAACACTTTTGCTGGGAATCTGTCCGAGGAAGGATAAAGCACCTCAGGATAGCAATAACTGCAGACCACATCTCTCTAATATCATCCTTCGTCCGGACAGGGCCGGAGAGATGGACATTTCATAATTAAGATTTTCTTAATTCTGCTATGCCACTCTGGAGAGCTTTTTCTCCGGCTTTGAGCTGGAATTTTCCTGGTAAGAACGAACAGAAGAATATATGCCTCCGGCTTTCTAGCTTCGAGCGCGCTGCCCTTCGGCCCGATCGCTACTTCACCTGCGCAGCCTTCGCCGAAAATCTCTCCTAGATATAATGTAAATAAACACGACCAGCAGCGATACCGGGAATAGCATCTTTACGCTTGGGTTATTTCGTACCCTGATCATGGTCGCCAGCTCGGTGCTCACCTCATTATATCCTGAGGTATAGTTAACAGCGCATAGCACTGGATATTCACCCTCCTCAGTGAGTGAGAGCTTGAAGCTCTTCGATCTTCCGGCTGCGATATCACCGAGCTCTATCTTCGCCCTTCTGGGTGTCAGGACGTTTACACTGACGTTTCTCGCATCCCTATCGCCTAGATTTTTGATCTCGAGGTTCGTTCCTCTTGAAAGGAGAGATAGAACAGGGCCCGGTGATACGGTGATATCCAGAGGATAGATGGCTGTGGCGTTCTCATACCGGAAATACACCTCTGGGTTTGTGGCTCCGAATGTATCAATTCCCGAGAGCCAAATGTATCTCAGAAAGAGATCCATCGGATATATGCCGGCATCTTCGCCAGCAAGCGCCGCTATCTTTGTAACGATGCTCGATCCGGCTCGGAGCGTGCCGAGATGGATCTCCTCGCTTACAATTTTCAGTCTTGCATCACGGCTCACGGCCTCAACAACCAGGCAGAGAGCATCCGAATCGTTAAATGACAATTTGTTCTCTAAGTAGCTCTCCGATATATTCTCAGCTTGAGCTACGTTCTCGATCTTAAGAACTATATCGCCAACTCTACCTGCATCGATCTCCGAATTGATGCAATCAACCGTGATGCTTGGTCTTGCAGAGGCGGAGGCGCAGAGCAAGAGAACCAGAAGCAAAATAAATCTGCACATCTCCAGATTCGCCCTTTTTCTACAGCTCAGCAAAGCCCTTCAGGCGGGTTAGAAATCCCTGAATTATGGATGATGCGAAGGGTTTTGTATACCATCTCTCTTTTATCGCTCCTCTCGGCGTGATGCCCTCCGCGGAGGTGGTATCTCGATGCTTTTGAGCTCAAGGGTCGTTTTGACGATCTCGTCTATCATCCTCTCAAGACCCTCTACAAATGGACCCGTTGCCGGGGTTGTGATGGCGCCCGGCGTTGATGCTGCAATGAGCCCCTCCTGCTCGAGAACCCTGAGGGAATAGCGCACCTTATGGCTTGGTATCTTGGTCTCATCCGCAAGCTTGAGTATGCCTATGGGTTCGTTCTCCACAACGCATTTCAGGATTGTCAGATGCCTCTTGAGCATCTCCAGCTCGCTGGTCACCTTCTCTGCCAACATCCGATTTCACATCCCTTTCACATCCCGTATTCCATGACAGCTCAGTAGCGTGCACGTCTGCTCAGAAAGTCTATACCATGCTTCGACACCACACGCCTTCCCTCATCCCTGCCCAGTATTTGCGGGGACGAGACTCCAGTGACGACCAGCATCGTCCTGATAGTGCCTTTGAGCTCGGGATCTATCTGTGCACCCCAAATGATTCTAGCATCGGGATTTATCCTGCTGTAAACCTCCTCAACCACCATCTCCGCGTCGGAAATGGTCATATCGGGCCCGCCAACGACGTTCACCAGTGCAGATGTCGCACCAGAGACATCGATATCCAATAGGGGGCTTCTCAGAGCCCTCATCACCGAATCTCTGGCCTTCTCCTCACCATCTGCCTCTCCGAGACCGATCATCGCGACCCCGCCATGTGACATAACGGTCTTCACATCGGCAAAATCCAGATTTATCAATCCAGGTCTTGTGATCAGCTCTGTTATTCCCTTGACGGACCTCATCAGGACCTCATCAGCGACCTTGAATGCAGCCTGAAGTGGGAGGTTGGGAGCGACCTCGAGAAGCTTGTCATTCGGAACGACGATTACCGTGTCAGCGGATTCACGCAGCCTCTTCAGGCCCGCCTCTGCATTTGCCATTCTGATGGACCCCTCGGCGCTGAACGGCAGAGTGACTATCGCTATAGTCAGAGCGCCGGCATCCCTGGCAGCCTCGGCGACAACTGGAGATGCACCGGTCCCTGTGCCACCGCCGAGGCCGCATGTGATGAATACCATATCAGCGCCTTCGACAGCGGCTTTTATCTGCTCGATGTCCTCTTGTGCAGCCTCCTCTCCAATGGCAGGAAGGCTCCCCGCGCCTAGACCTCTCGTTGTGCGCCTGCCGATCAAAAATCTGCGATCAGCATTGATATGCAGAAGATGCTGGGCATCCGTGTTTATGGCATACAGCTCTGCCCCCTGGATGCCAGCCTCTGAGAGCCTGTCTATGGTGTTTGAGCCCCCTCCACCACAGCCTATGACCCTTATGACGGTTGTGAGTCCCTCGAGAACCGAGACCAGATCCTCGTCTGTTGTGCTTGTGGGACCCGCAGTTCTTCCCTCCCGCTCGGCCCTGCTAAGGGCCTCGTCTATTATAGACTTCATGCCATCCCCTCAGCATATTACTTTAGAGTTTTACGATCCAATTAGTATATAGATTTTTTGATAGTGGTGCAAAGATTCTCATATAAATATATCTTTATAATGTTTAGCAAGATTGTATCAAAGCCTGGCTAATTTATCATATATTAAGTTATAACTTTTATTTGTTATCAAAATTTGCGGCCTGCGCCCTGCTCGAACCGGCTCTCCTGAGCTCTTTGAGACGCTCTATACGGCGCATGGTCTCCTCGATATCACGGAGCTTCTGCGCCTCGAGATATCCGATGATCTCGTCGAGGCTCTTCTCGAGCCTGTATATCCTGTAGGGCCTGCCCTTTCCTGGGTTCTTCTCATCCTTCTCCGAGATCCACCCCAGCTCCCTCAGCTCCCTCATGGCTATGCTGACCTCCGGCTGCCTCAGATCCGATCCCATCTCTATCTCACGAGATGTCGCCTCGACTACCCCTGCCAGGTAGGTCAGAACCTTCGCCACATTCCGTCTCAGTCCAATCTCCATCAGTATGTAAGAAAACTCCTCCTGATCATCGCTGGGATCGGGCAGTGGTACTTTCTTCAAGCGAATCACCAGAGGAGATACAACATTGGTCAATATATATATGTTTCGTAGAAATTAATTAAAAATCGGATTTTGTGATGGAGATATAACCGATCGCAAACACCGGTCTTTCTGACGAAGGGGGCTAATCCCCGTCTTTTCAAAGAGGGGATACAGCCAGTCATGTCGATAGGTATATTGAAAGGTATGTAGAAATGTGCTGTGTTGAATAACGTTCAGAAATCCAATAGCATAGGGCCAATTCATACGAATTTTAATTTTGATAAGAATCGATATCTAGTGGTCACATCACCTAGAATTATTCAACACAGCATAGAAATACAAAAGGTGAAATGGTTTTCTGAAGGTCTTTCGGTACAGGATCTATCCAACAAAGTCTCAGAGAAAAAGTTGGATGAGACCTTGGAGCTTTGCCGGTATCTCTGTAACGAAGCGCTGGTTATCAGGAAGAATGCTTACGAACAGGAGAGCAGATAAGCTGTGTTGAGCGACTCTCGAATTATCAAGAGCGTCGGCCAATTAGCACGATCCAAATATGAATCGATGGCTCTCAACCAAATATATCGACATATTTGGCGTATTTGCTTTTACTTATTCGAACACGTCTCATATGCACCGAAAGCTTGATCGCCGAAGATATCCTACATCAAGATACGTGATACATGTGGCCAGCTACAACACCATGAGCGCGGATGAGCTCCAGGCCAGAGCCGAGGAGGCTATTCGCAGGCTCGAGCACTGTGAGATATGCCCTAGGAGATGTGGTGTGAACAGAACCGCGGGCGAGCTGGGCTTCTGCAGGATAGGGCGACTTGCAAAGGTGAGCAGCGCTGGCCCCCATTATGGTGAAGAGCCTCCTCTCGTCGGATACTACGGCTCGGGGACGATATTCTTTGCGGGCTGTAATCTCGCGTGTGTCTTCTGTCAGAATTACGAGATCAGCCAGCTTGATGTAGGAGTCGAGGTGACGGCTGAGAGGCTCGCCAGCATAATGGTTCACCTCCAGAACATAGGCTGTCATAATGTAAATTTAGTTAGCCCGACGCATGTTGTGCCTCAAATACTGGAGGCGCTGGTCATAGCCAGTGCCCTTGGCTTGAATATTCCGCTGGTCTATAACAGCGGTGGTTACGACTCGGTTGAGACGCTGGCGCTCCTTGAAGGCATCGTGGATATATACATGCCAGACGCAAAATACGGATCCAACGATATGGCGATGAGATACTCGAGAGCTCCTGGCTACGTTGAGGTTATGAAGGCCGCGATACAGGAGATGCACCGGCAGGTCGGCGATCTCGTGATAGATAATGGAATTGCCGTGAGGGGTCTCTTGGTGAGACATCTCGTGCTCCCAAACGGCCTTGCAGGCACAGCGGATGTCGTGAGGTTCATAGCGGGATTGTCTAAAAACACGTACATCAACATCATGGACCAGTACAGGCCGGAGTACAAGGCGGATCAATACCTCGAGCTCTCCCGGCGCATAACACTAAGCGAGTACAAAGATGCTCTTCGTATTGCGAGAGAGGCGGGCCTCTCGAGAGGTCTTGAAGATATATAAGGCGTGCGACTTCCATCCGTAGGAGATAGTATGATACAATATGAGTTTATGGAGCATACAGCAGATGTCAAGTTCAGGGCGTATGGAGCTACGCCAGAGGAGATGTTGAGAAACGCGGCTCTTGCGATGTTCAATGTCATGATAGATACAGAGACCGTCAGGCCCGCTCTCGTTTGGAATATCGATCTTGAGGCAGATGATCTTGAGGAGCTCGCGTACAAATGGCTCTCAGAACTTCTGTTCCTCTTCAGCTCTGAGAACGCCGTGTTCAAGAGGTTCGATATCGTTCTTGACCATGATGGAGCATGGAGGCTCAATGCAAGGATTTATGGAGAGCATATCGACAGGAATAGGCACGCCTTCGAGACAGAGATCAAGGCTGTCACGCTGCATCAATTTGAGGTCAGGCCGGGAGATTCAGACAATCCGTGGATGATGCAGGTTGTGTTAGATGTATGAGAGGTGGTCACATGCTCAACAAGATAGATGAGAATATTTACGAGCTGCCGATTGGTTACAAAGAAGGGATGCGTGTTCCTGGGAGGATATTCATCTCAGAGAGCCTGCTCGAGATGGTGGAACCGGGAACCATAGACCAGGTGGCGAACGTGGCCACCCTGCCGGGCATAGTGAAGTACTCGATGGCGATGCCAGATGCGCATCTGGGCTACGGCTTTCCGATAGGAGGCGTGGCTGCATTTCGCGAGGATGGTGGTGTCATAAGCCCCGGTGGCGTCGGCTTCGACATAAACTGCGGCGTTCGGCTTCTGCGGACGGATCTGAGAGTTGAAGAGGTCAAGCCTCTGATATCCGATCTGGTCGAGTCATTGTTCAAGGAGATACCGTCAGGAGTTGGCGCGACCAGCAGGCTTCATGTGTCCGATAGCGAGCTTACCGAGGCGTTCGTCGCAGGAGCCAAATGGGCTGTGGAGCAGGGGTACGGCAGTGAAGAGGATCTCGAGCACTGTGAAGAGAACGGATGCTTAAAGGGAGCGGATCCAAGCCAGGTCAGCGCGAAGGCCAGAAAGCGTGGCAGGCCTCAGTTCGGGACGCTCGGCAGCGGAAATCACTTCCTCGAGGTGCAATATGTAGCTCGCGTATATGATGAAGATGTGGCAAAGCGCTTCGGCCTCTTCGAGGGGCAGGTCACTGTCATGATCCACTGTGGATCTAGAGGCGCGGGTCATCAGATATGCACAGATCACCTCGAGGTTCTCTCAAAGGCCGTTAGAAAATACAATATCGATCTGCCGGATAAACAGCTGGCATGCGCGCCGATAGGAACCCCCGAGGCCACTAACTACTTCGGGGCCATGGCTGCGGCTGCAAACTATGCCTGGGCGAACAGGCAGATAATCGCGCATTGGACGAGAGAGGTCTTCCAGAAGTACTTCGGCGATGTCGAGATGCCTCTGGTCTATGATGTGGCGCACAACGTCGCAAAGATAGAGGAGCATTTGGTAGATGGGATACGGGAGAGACTTTACGTCCACAGGAAGGGCGCCACGAGATCGTTCGGTCCATCGAGAAGGGAGGTACCAGCTAGCTACAGAGATGTGGGCCAGCCGCTCCTTATTCCGGGAAGCATGGGCACACCGTCGTATGTTTTATGCGGCCAGGACAGGGCGCACGAGCTCACCTTTGGCAGCGCGTGCCATGGTGCAGGTAGGATAATGAGCAGGAGTCAGGCTAAGAAGACATACCGTGGTTCGGATGTGAGGGCCAGTCTCCAGAGGGAAGGGATAAAGGTGATGGCGACGGAGCTCGCGGTGCTCGCGGAGGAGGCGCCCGAGGTCTACAAGCCCAGCCATGAGGTCGTCGAGGTGGTCCATGCGCTGGGACTGGCAAAGAAGGTCGCACAGATGGTTCCGCTTGGCGTATCAAAGGGATGAGAATTTAAGCATACAACAAACTCTACCCCTTCTGATGAATCTCAGGGTTGTTCTCGTAGAGCCCAAATATGAGGGAAACGTCGGGGCCGTGGCGAGGTCGATGAAGAACTTTGGCTTCAGGGATCTCGTGCTTGTAAAGCCGTGCGAGATAGGCCCGTTTGGTATGGCAATGGCAGCGCATGCAAAGGACGTGCTCGACTCCTCAAGAAAAGTTCTCAGCCTGGAGGAGGCAGTAGCCGGCGCGAACCTCATAATCGGAACGACTGGAAAGCGGCTGACCAAAGATCATCACCACCTCAGACTGCATCTCAGAGTTCCATATCTGACACCGGCTGAGCTAGCAAGCAGGCTCAGCGATAAGGACGGGACGGTGGCATTGCTTCTAGGCAGAGAGGATTGGGGCCTCACGAATGAAGAGCTGATGCTCTGCGATCTGCTCGTATCGATACCGACAAGTGACGATTATCCGGTGATGAATCTCTCGCACGCAGCGACCGTCATACTCTATGAGCTCGGCCAAGCGAGATCATCGCTTGAGGTTAAGCTTGCTGGGCGGGATATGCTTGAGAGGATATACGAGCGAACAGATCATCTTCTGCGAATCATAAACTATCCGGAGCACAAGATTTCGTATGTTGTGCTGATGCTTCGCCGGATCTTGGGGCGGGCAGAGCTGACAGAGAGGGAGGCAAGAACCCTTCTGGGCGTGATCAAGAAGGCCATCTGGAGGGTCGAGAACGGAGACATCAGCGAAGGAGAGGTCAGCTCTCGTGCCTGAAGATCGGAGTTTCCGCTAAGTTGGCCAATTCGCTCTGCTTCGAGTCCAAGAGCACATCCGGTGTTGAATAATTATAGACGATGTAGTCGATAGCTGTCGATTCTCATCATGATTTTTTTGATTCGTATGAGTTGGCCTTCGCCATTGGATCTCTGAACATTATTCAACACAGCAAGATCACCGAAAAGTAAATTAATGATTTTTAATGATATATTTGTGGAGGTGTGAGGCATGTGTGCAGTCGGCGGCCCGCCAGATATGGGGGATCCGGAGTCGTTCTTCCCAACCGATTACGTCTGTCTATCATGCGGTCATAAGTTCAAGGGTATCGGAGTAGGGCCTAAATGTCCTTCATGTAAGTCCGAAAAGGTTGAGCGCGTGAAGTAAGCCAGTGTGCTGCGTGAGAATCCCTAAATGCCTGCAACTTCAGTCGCGAGACCTGTCACTCCCCACATCGTGACCTCCTCTACGGCCTGAAGGTCGGAGTCTTTGCTACCTCTACTCCCCCATCTCTTAAGGATTAAGTTTCTATTACATGCGGAAGCGGTAAAGGTCCAAATTTCCTCAGAGCTTATCCGGACAGGTTCCAGGAGGTTTGGGAAACATTTATATACGACTATGCAATACGTTTCAGGGCCGATATGAGGCGATGCGCGGCGTAAGGCGTTGGGCCTGAGTGAGTGATGG
>CAZMZV010000003.1:0-5740 GCA_964570975.1 uncultured Methanotrichaceae archaeon
CCATGTCATATCATAAACAAATAATACAACTGAAAATTTGTGTTATGGCGCACTAATATCTTTTTTAGATCATCAGAATAATTTATTTCTAAAATTAGACTTGATAAATTCATTTCAAACAAATCAGCCAGCACTAACAATTCTATTAGTAATAAAAAATTATATACATCAGATATTTCCAACCTCTTTGCAATCTTCTGCGCATGTGCTGAACTCATAATTTGAAGTATTTTAAGGACTATACTCCATTTCGAATGATTAATATCGAATATTAAAGGAGCTTTCATGTTAATAACTACTTTTTTCAAGTTTAGATTGATAGTAAGTATTAAAATTACTTAAATATTTCTATTAAGTACTTGATTATGAAATAACTTACTCTCCTAAAGTTTTATTCCAAATATGTCGAAATAACTCCTGGTCGGCCTTGATCATCGAGGACATCTGTAGGGCCTGAGCATATAATCGCTCCATTCGAAAGATTAAGGCTGTCAGGGGAATTGACCGTCATCGCATTAAGGTCGGGGATGGCGAGAATCCTCGTTTTTTCCAAATTAGCTGGATCAAGCAGTTGCATTATCGGAAAAACGATGACCCTTCTCGTCCTTCTGGAAGCCCAATGGATCAAAGGGAGTACAACATCAGCATGGAAGACCTAAATGTTAGAGCCAGAATTGCAGAAGATTGAGAACAAGGAGAACAGCGCCATTTGCAAACCAGTTAACCAAAAAAGGGAAAAGCCGCTTGAGCACTCTTCCTGTCTTTAGCGGAAAAAGTTAAAGGCCAAGAGCCTCTTCAACTTGCCATTGTCATATATTACTACTACAATATCGCAGATATTTTTGATGCATGCACGAAGCGGCAGAGTGAGGAGGAATGAAATTCCAAAGTTTTGAGGCCAGGTTGACTGTGATAGAACCTGAATCCGTTGATCTGGATGAGGCAGAGAGCGAGAAAATCCTTATGCAGATGTGGCAGTAGCATTTTGAAAAGCATCTGGCCGAGCTTTGTCTATCTGACCTCATCTGTGGATTCGGGCGGAATTGCTGACTATCGGGCCGAGACCATTCGGCCATAGCAGGCGGGATGATAGGCCGATCCGGTCTTGCATTGAAGATGTATCTAATCGGCATCACAATCTGGCTTACCGCACCCGGGCCGCAGATTCGCTGGCTTGGGCTGATGTGCGAATAGATCTTGGTGGCTCCAAGGATGCGGTGGGACATCTCAGAGAACATGTCGCAAGCGATCTTGTGCGGACTCCAATGGTGCCATGGTCCTGTTTCCATCTTTGTTTTGATCAAATAAGGTGATACAGGACCAATTATCTTAAATTTTATAATACCAATATGGAGCTGTGTACCCGGCTCTATATTGGTATCTTGCATTTGCGGATAACTACTATCTTGAATTTACTGTGATTTCGTTACACCACCTCAGCAAAAGGTTCAATATTTTTACCATACAATGACCACTTTTCCCTGGGCAACTCTTATTAAGATTGAATGCCAACTGGCTCATCGCCTATGGTGCGCCTTGAAGATCTAACAATTGGAACGCTAGTGAAGGGCATTTTGCCCGATGGCCCCGTTACAGTAATCCAGGCAAAATTGCATGGTGACGTATTAGAGCTGACCTATAAGGACAGCACAGGAAACCCCAGATGCGAGCTACTTTATCGTGATCGTGAGCCGACCCTACAGATCGTATCTGCAGGATTACCTTGGTCTTTCGATGCTGATGGTGCAATGTTCCGCCTTGTATCCGAAGCCCTACGTATCCGAATGGCCTATCTATTCGATCCGCATCTTGCGGTCAATACATCATTGGTAGATCCCTTGCCCCATCAGATAACCGCTGTCTATGGCGAAATGCTCACCCGCCAGCCATTACGTTATCTTTTAGCCGATGATCCTGGCGCTGGCAAGACTATCATGGCAGGACTTCTCATCAAGGAACTCTTGGTAAGAGGAGACCTGCAGAGATGCCTGATATGCTCTCCTGGAAGTCTGGTAGAGCAGTGGCAGGATGAGCTAGGCAGCAAATTCCATCTGCACTTCGAAATTATCACGAGGGAGACTGTTGAGGCGTCCCGTAGTGGCAATCCTTTCGCTGAGAAAAATCTGGTTATCATCCGGCTCGATCATGTAAGCAGGAACGATGAACTCCAGGCAAAGCTGGCCCAAACAGATTGGGATCTCATAATATGCGATGAGGCCCATAAAATGTCAGCCACTTATTCCGGCGGCGAAGTAAAATATACCAAACGCTATCACCTCGGCCAGCTCCTCTCAAGAATCACCCGCCATTTCCTGCTGCTCACAGCCACCCCTCACAACGGAAAACCCACGGATTTCCAGCTCTTCATGGCCCTTCTTGATGGAGATAGATTCGAGGGCAAGTTCCGTGATGGCGTGCACAATGTCGATGTTTCAGATCTTATGAGACGCATGAAAAAAGAAGATCTGCTTAAATTCGATGGAACCCGCCTCTTCCCTGAGAGGTTCGCTTATACCGTCAACTACAACCTTTCTAACCTTGAAGCAGATCTCTATGCCAAAGTTACAGAGTATGTACGTGAGGAATTCAATCGAGCCGACGCCCTGGAAAATGACGACCGCAAAAGAACGGTAGGTTTTGCACTGATGACTCTCCAGCGCCGTTTAGCATCATCCCCCGAGGCCATATATCAATCTTTGAGGCGGCGCAGGGATCGGCTTGAAAAACGCCTCCAAGAAGAGCGGCTGCTGAAGCGAGGTGCAGAAGCACGGATCGAGATAGCCAAGGATCTCCCCTGCCTAACAGCGGAGGATATAGATGATCTGGAGGATGCTCCTGACTCAGAAGTAGAGGCGATTGAGGAGAAAGTGACAGATCGGGCAACAGCATCCCAAACCATAGCCGAGCTGGAGCGGGAGATAACCAGGTTAAGAGAACTGGAAGATCTCGCAAGAATTGTCAGGGCCAGTGAGAAAGATAGGAAGTGGGATGAGCTTTCAAAACTTCTTGATAATAATCGGGAGATGTTCGATGCCCAAGGCCACAGGCGGAAGCTGGTTATTTTCACTGAGTTTCGAGACACTCTGAACTATCTGGCTGAGAGGATCAAAAATAAGCTCGGACATCACGAGTTCGTAACCACGATCCATGGGGGAATGAGCAGAGAGGAGAGGAAGAAGGCTCAGATGGCTTTCACCCAGGACAAGGATGTTTTGATTCTTGTGGCTACAGACGCCGCTGGAGAGGGTATTAACCTTCAAAGAGCCCATCTCATGATCAACTACGATCTGCCTTGGAATCCCAACAGGCTTGAGCAGAGGTTTGGGCGGATCCATAGGATAGGACAGACGGAGACCTGCCACCTCTGGAATCTTGTCGCAGCCGAGACCCGTGAGGGCGAAGTCTATACT
This sequence comes from uncultured Methanotrichaceae archaeon, assembly GCA_964570975.1. Lineage (GTDB taxonomy): Archaea > Halobacteriota > Methanosarcinia > Methanotrichales > Methanotrichaceae > Methanothrix_B. The sequence continues at coordinate 3,411 of CAZMZV010000003.1, forward strand.
CGATTGCTTCGGAAGCTTGAAGAGGAGAGGAAAGCACTTGGCGGAAAGGTCTTCGATATTTTGGGGAAGGTGACGTTCGATAACAAGTCACTTCGAGAGCTTCTCATAAATGCCATACGCCAGGGCGACAGCCCCGAGGCTCGGGCCAAGCTCAATCAGGTGATAGATAATGCTCTGAATAGGCAGCACCTCATCGCACTGATGGAAGAGAGAGCCTTGGTGCACGACAGCATGGACACAACCAAGGTGATGAACATCAGGGAGATGATGGAGAGAGCACAGGCAAGGAGGCTGCAGCCTCATTTCATAGCTACCTTCTTCCTGGAGGCGTTCCGGCATCTGGGCGGGAGCATCAGGGAGAGGGAGGCCAGGCGCTATGAGATAAGTCATGTTCCTGCGATCATCCGTAACAGGGCCAGCGTGATAGGAACTGGCGAGGCGGTCCTCACCAGGTACGAGAGGATATGCTTTGAAAAGGAGCTGATAAGCGTGCCAGGCAAGCCTCTGGCGGTTTTTGTCTGCCCAGGACATCCTCTTCTGGACGCGACCATTGACATCATCCTGGAGAGGTACAGGAATCTCTTGAAGAGCGGTGCTATCCTGGTGGATAGCAACGATCCGGGAGATAAGGCCAGAGTGCTGATCTATCTGGAGCATTCCATCCAGGACGCCAGGACGGACAGGTCGGGCGGGTACAGGGTGGTCTCCAAGAGGATGCAGTTTGTGGAGATAGACTGCGACGGCAGAGCCCATAATGCCGGTTATGCGCCGTACCTTGATTACCGACCGGCAACTGTTGAAGAGCGGGAGGCTATTGAGCCTCTGCTGAAAGAGAGCTGGCTTGGACAAAACCTTGAGGAGAGGGCATTTTCCTATGCGTTGAAGGAGCTGGTGCCTCAGCATCTTGGCGAGGTAAAACAAAGAAGAGAGGAGCTGATCGCCAAGACCATGGCGGCGGTCAAGGACCGTCTCACCAAGGAGATCAACTACTGGGATCACCGAGCTAATGAGCTGAAAGAGCAGGAGCTGGCGGGAAAGCCGAACTCCCGTATAAACTCCGCCAAGGCACGGCAGAGAGCGGACGAGCTGGAAGCCCGCCTTCAGAAACGGATGATGGAGCTGGAGCAGGAGCGTAGGCTCTCGCCCCTGCCGCCTGTCGCCATCGGTGGCGCTCTGATTGTGCCGCAGGGGTATCTGGATAAGCTCAGAGGCGTGGTTTCAGGCCAGGGCAGAGGTCCGCTGGAGAGGGAGAGAGTGGAGCAGATGGCCATGAAGGCGGTAATGGAGGCAGAGAGGCGTCTGGGGTACGAGCCAGTGGACGTGAGCGCAGAGAACCGGGGCTATGATATCGAATCAAAGGTGCCTTCTGAAGGAAGGTTGCGCTTCATCGAGGTTAAGGGCAGGGCGGCCGGATCAGATACGGTTACTATTACCAGGAACGAGATACTGACAGGACTGAACAAGCCCGAGGATTACATTCTGGCTGTGGTTGAGGTTGATGGCGAGAACGCAAGGCCATGGTATATTAAGAAGCCTTTTAGAAAAGAGCCGGATTTTGGGGTGGAGAGCGTCAACTATTCTCTTCGAGAGCTGTTGATTCATGCTAGCGAGCCCCAATAGCTGAGATCCCAATTGAAAATGAACTGAGCTAAAAAATTGAAATGACTGCAGATTCCAGCGGGCTTGCAGGAATTTATCTTTAACTTTATCGAAGGTCTCTTCAGCCATTCGCCTTCCTATGGTCTGGTGGGTCTTCGATCTTCTTAGATCGAGGTCGAGACGGATTGTTTTCTAGTTTTGCCCTCCTGTGCATAACCTTTTTCTACTGTATCCATATTACTCTTGGAGGTCCTCCAGATGCCCGCCTACAAAAAGAAGCTCATCGAGGTGGCCCTGCCCCTGGAGGCGATCAATGCCGCATCGGCCAGGGAGAAGTCCATCCGCCACGGCCATCCCTCCACGCTGCACCTGTGGTGGGCGCGGCGTCCGCTGGCGGCATGCCGGGCGGTACTTTTCGCTTCCATCGTCGATGACCCCTCCTCGCACCCTGAAGAATTTCCCACCGAGGAGGCCCAGGAACAGGAGCGAGAGCGCCTTTTTCGCATCATCGAGCGATTGGTCTTATGGGAGAACACAAATAACGAAGAAGTCTTGAACGAGGCACGGGCAGAGATCCTCAAGGCCACAGATGGCCATCCTCCGCCGGTTCTCGATCCCTTCTGCGGCGGCGGCTCAATCCCCCTGGAGGCGCAGCGTCTGGGCCTGGAGGCCCATGCAAGCGACCTGAACCCCGTGGCGGTGCTGATCACCAAAGCGCTGATCGAGATCCC
>CAZMZV010000003.1:5840-57937 GCA_964570975.1 uncultured Methanotrichaceae archaeon
CAAGCGACCTGAACCCCGTGGCGGTGCTGATCACCAAAGCGCTGATCGAGATCCCGCCCAAGTTCGCCGGAATGCCGCCGGTGAACCCCGAGGCCAGGAAGAAGTCGCAGATGACGCTGAAAGGGGCAAAGGAGTGGAAAGGGGCGGAAGGGCTGGCAGAGGATGTGCGCTACTATGGGAAGTGGATGAGGGATGAGGCCGAAAAAAGGATAGGCCATCTCTACCCCAAAGCGAAACTGCCCGACGGCAGAGAGGCCACGGTCATCGCCTGGCTCTGGGCCAGGACTGTGAGGTGCCCGAACCCGGCCTGCGGGGCGATGATGCCGCTTGTGAGGTCGTTTGCGCTATCCACGAAGAAAGGAAAGGAGGCGTGGGTGGAGCCGATTGTCGATAGCGATCGTAATATCAGATTTGAAGTCAGGAGCGGTAAGGGGCAGCCCCCAGAGGGCACGGTGAACCGCCGGGGGGCGAGATGCATAGCCTGCGGGACGCCGGTGGGATTTGATTACATCCGAGCGGAAGGAAAAGCAAAGCGAATGGGAGCAAAACTCATGGCTATTTCAGCTGAAGCGAAAAAGGGGCGTGTTTATTTACCACCCAATGAGCAACATGAGTTAATCTCTACTCAAGCCAAACCGCATTGGATACCTGAAACAGAATTATTAGGAAAAGCTGCTGTAAGTGTTCCGCTTTACGGCTTAACAACTCATGGTGATCTATTTACATTACGTCAACTGGTCGCCCTCACGGCGTTCAGCGACCTCGTGGCAGAGGCCCGCGAGCGCGCTCTTGCCGATGCGCTCGCTGCCGGCCTGCCAGAGGGCGAGGGGATTGCCGACGGGGGCCAGGGCGCGCGGGCGTACGCGGACGCGGTGGCGACGTATCTGGCGATAATAGTGGACCGGCAAGCAGATTACACATCTGCAATTTGTTCGTGGCATTCATCAGGCGAGAAAATGAGGAACACCTTCGCCCGCCAGGCCATCCCCATGGTCTGGGATTATGCCGAAGCCAATCCCTTCAGCAATTCAAGCGGCAACTTCCTTGGCGCTGTGGACTGGGTGGCAGATGTGCTCAGGGCACTCTCTCCGCGGGCCGATGGCCATGCTAAACAGTACGATTCGACCACTTTCATTCCTCCTGACATCTCTCCTATCATCTCGACCGACCCGCCCTACTACGACAACATCAGCTACGCCGACCTCTCCGACTTCTTCTATGTCTGGCTGAGGAGATCCTTGGCCCAGGTCCATCCCGACATCTTCAGCACCCTGCTTGTTCCAAAGGAAAGAGAGCTTGTGGCCACCCCATACCGCTTCAACGGCAGCAAGAAGGAGGCCGCAGCCTTCTTTGAGGAGGGGCTTGGCAGGACATTCGATCTGATCAGAAAGACTTGTAGAGATGATTTTCCAATCACCATCTACTACGCCTTCAAGCAATCAGAAGAAGACACTGAGAATTCATCCGTGGCCTCCACAGGCTGGGAAGTCATGCTTGCAAGCTTGGTCTCATCCGGCTACGTCATCACCGGCACCTGGCCCATGCGAACGGAGCTCTCCAACCGCAGTGTCTCCCTCGGATCAAACGCCCTCGCCTCCTCCATAGTCCTGGTCTGCCGGCCAAGGCCAGATGATGCACCCATCGGCACCCGCCGGGATTTCATCACCGCCCTCAAGCGCGAACTTCCTCCTGCCCTGCAGCAGCTTCAGAAGGGCAACATCGCGCCCGTGGACCTGGCCCAGGCGGCCATCGGCCCTGGCATGGCGATCTTCTCCCGCTACTCAAAGGTCCTGGAGGCCGATGGAACGCCGATGCGGGTGAGAACCGCTCTGCAGCTGATCAACCAGCACCTGGACGAGTACCTCGCTGAGCAGGAGTGCGAGTATGACCCGGACACCCGCTGGGCTCTATCCTGGTTCGAGCAGTACGGCATGAACGAAGGCCCATTCGGCGACGCTGAGACCCTTTCCAAGGCCAAGAACACCTCCGTCGAGGGCATGGTTCAAGCGGGCATCCTTCGGGCCGGTGCGGGAAAAGTCCGGCTGCTCGGGCGCGAGGAGTTGGACCCCAACTGGGACCCGACCACGGACAGACGGCTCACCGTCTGGGAGGTCACACAGCACCTGATTCGCGTTTTGGATAAGCGGGGAGAGGAGGAGGCAGCAATGCTGCAGAGCAGGCTTGGCGGCTATGCAGAGAGCGCCAGAGAACTGGCCTACCGGCTCTACTCGATCTGCGAGCGCCGTGGCTGGACACAGGAGGCTGTTGCTTATAATGGCCTTGTCAATATCTGGCCCAGGTTGAGGGATCTAGCCGCCAAAGCAGAGCGGCCACAGGACAAGAAGCTGAACGACCAATCTACATTTGAGAGCTGAAGAAGGGAGAGAAGTTGGCACTAAGCAATCATGAACGCGTTGGCAAAGGGCTGGAGATTCTCAGGAAAGGCATCCAGCCCTTCGTGGAGAGGGAGCTGAAGGCATTCTACGGCAACCTCTGGTTCAGGGATGGAGTGGAAAAGACCCTGGGCGATAGAATTGGCGCTGAAGCCAGAATTGCAGGCACCGAGGAGGAGCGCTTTGCAAGGCTGGATGTCCTGTCTTTGCTTATTATTATTTGGGAGAACTGGTCCCGAGAGGTCTTCCAGCCAAAGCTGGGCCATATCGGCAGGAGCTACATCAGCGAGCTGAGGGATGTGAGGAACAAATGGGCTCATCAGCAGGCGTTCTCCATCGAAGATGCTTACCGCGCTCTTGATACCATGCAGCGGCTCCTTGAGATGATCTCCTCCCCGGAGGCGGAGATGGTCCAGGCCAGCGCCAGGGAGATGATGCGCCAGAGGTTCGAGGAGGAGACCAAAAGGGAGCTGAAAAAGAGCACTGAGATGGTCACTGAGACCCGGACTCTCAGCGGCCTGAAGCCCTGGCGCGAGATCGCCACGCCCCATCCGGACGTCGCTGCAGGCCGCTACAGGCAGGCCGAGTTTGCCGCAGACCTCGCCCAGGTGGTCTCAGGCGAGGCCGAGGCAGAATATCAGGACCCAGAGGAGTTCTTCAGTCGCACCTTCATCACCGATGGTCTCAAGCATCTTTTGGTGCTCGGCATAAAGAGGCTCTCTGGCCTTGGTGGCGATCCAGTGGTGGAGCTGCAGACCAACTTCGGCGGCGGCAAGACCCACAGCATGATCGCCCTCTATCATTTATTCAGCGGCCAGCTTGCTCCAGGCCAGATCCAGGGCTTCGAGCAGATTCTGCACGAATTGAAGATCCAGAGCCTGCCCATAGCAAAGAGAGCAGTACTTGTGGGCACAAAGCTTAATGTGGCTCTGGGCACCGTCAAGCCGGAAGGTATCAGGGTCAACACTCTCTGGGGAGAGATGGCCTATCAGCTTGGCGGAATAGAAGGGTATAATCTCGTAGCCGTAAACGATAGCACCGGCACCAGCCCAGGCTCGGATACGATTAAAGAGCTATTCGACAGGTTCAGCCCGGCTTTGATATTGATCGACGAATGGATAGCATTCCTGCGAAACCTCTACCAGCCACGCTCAGAGCTTGATACAAGGCTGGCTGCAGGTACTTTCGAGGCCAATATGACCTTTGTCCAGGCTCTGACTGAGGCGGCTAAAAGATCTTCCAGAGCCCTGATCGTGGCTAGCATTCCAGCGTCTGATGCGGAGATAGGTGGAGATGCCGGACAGGAGGCCCTTACGCGAATACGGAACATCTTTGGCCGTGTCGAAGCAGTCTGGAGACCGGCTAATGCAGAGGAGAGCTTCTCCATAGTTCGCAGAAGGCTCTTTGAACCTATTACAGATTACGCATCCAGAGATGCCGTCTGTAGGGCGTTTGCCGACCTCTACCGTCAGAATCGGGGCGAGTTCCCCAGAGAATGCGCTGATTCCGACTACGAGAGAAAGCTCAAAGACTGCTATCCGATTCATCCTGAACTCTTTGACCGCCTCTATCAGGACTGGTCCACTCTTGAGAGGTTCCAGCGCACCAGGGGAGTGCTTCGTCTGATGGCAGCCGTCATCCATGACCTCTGGGAGCGCCAGGACAAGTCGCTTCTGATCATGCCGGGGACATTGCCGCTGGATAGCTCCGATGTCAGGTTTGAGATCACAAGAAACCTCCCTGACGGGTGGGGGCCGATCATCGACGCTGACATAGACGGCCCGACCAGCAAGCCCGTAGCTATCGATAGAGCTAATCCTAACCTGGGCCGCTACTCTGCCTGCAGACGCGTGGCAAGAACGATATTCATAGGCAGCGCTCCTTCTGTTGCTGCCATGAAGGTCAGGGGCCTTGAGAAGACGAGGATCAAGCTGGGCTGTGTCCAGCCGGGCGAAGTGCCTGCCACCTTCGGGGACGCACTCCAGAGGATGAGCGAGCAACTAACCTACCTATTCGGTAACGAGAGCCGTTACTGGTTCGATATCCACCCCAGCGTAAACCGTGAGGCAAGGGATAGGGCAGAGGAACTTCTGCGCCACCCTGAGGAGGTGGACTTGGAAATCGTCAAACGTTTGAGGTCCAGACAGAAACCAGGGCATTTTGCTGCCATTCATATAGCTCCTGCCTCGTCAGCCGATGTCAGCGATGAGATGGAGGCTCGGCTGGTGATCCTTGGGCCTGAATATCCACATAGCTCCAAGAAGGGATCATCAAGCCCTGCTATAGACCAGGCCACCAGGATATTTAATGAAAGGGGCAATGGTCCCAGAATATATAGAAACATGCTGGTCTTTCTAGCTCCCGACAGCGAGCGCCTGCAAGAATTGAAGGATGCTGTTCGCCAGTTCCTGGCCTGGAACTCAATCGAGAAGGATAAAGATACTTTGAACCTAGATACCTTCCAGAGGAGACTGGTTGATGAGGGAATTAAAAGATCCGATGAGATGGTCGTCTCAAGAATAAGTCAGACATTTATCTGGCTGCTTGTACCAATGCAGGAGAAGCCAGATGAACCATCAATAAAATGGAGTGTATCCAGGATCAATAGCTCTGATAAGGAGTCGCTTGCGGACAAAGTGTGCAAGAAACTGATCTCCGACGAACAGCTCATCATCAAATGGTCTCCCGCGCGGCTCAAGATGGAGCTGGATAGACTGCTATGGAAGGACCAGCCCCATATTGTCATTCGCAACCTATGGGAGTACTTATGCACATATCTATATCTCCCTCGCCTTGCTAATGAGGACGTTCTGCTCAATGCCATTGTAGAAGGGCTGCACAGCAAGGATTACTTTGCCTACGCAGACATGATCGATGAAAAAGGCAGATATTGCGGCCTTATCTTTGGTAGCGGGCGAAACTCAGTCGATAATGATGGACAAACCGTTTTGGTCAAACCGGAGATAGCCCAGAGGCAGATAGATGATGATAGCGAACAGATAGCAGGGGGAAGCAAAGGCAATGGGGTCGGAGGGGCGATCGATGGGCCCAACGGCGGATCGGGTGGCGTCGAGCACGTACCGCAGCCACCGAAAAAGATGAGAAGATTCTTCGGCTCTGTTGAGCTTGATCCAAAGAGGGTTGGCCGCGATGCAGGGAACATTGCGGAGGCGGTGATACAGCACCTTGCTTTGGAAAAGGGAGCCGATGTCAAAGTTACTATCGAGATAATAGCTAATATACCAGAGGGCGCTGGGGAAAGGACCATAAGGACTGTATCCGAAAATTGTAAAACACTAAAATTTAAGCAGTTTAGCTTTGAAGAGGAGTGAATAACTGCGAAAAACATCCATGACTCAAGGTCACCCATGTGAATGAAAATAAGGAAACACCTATCTATCTCAAACCATGATTGTATCTTGTGATCGAGTGACCTAAGTCTTTCTTATTTGGCGGTTGAGATCAACCCCGAGCGAAAAACTGACCCTAGCAACCCTAAACACCCATGATCGTTGCTCCAATAGGGCACATGTACTGAATGGACGAGTAACTGAACATCACAGATTCTTTCTCAGATTCCTTCTTCCCTCTTATGCCTTCGCCAAGCTGTCTGATAGGCTCCATAGCAGCATGGCATATCACGCCATCTGCAACCTGTGACCAATACATACAATATGCCATTGATGACCTTGCGGTCGTCTGATCTCTTCCTACAAGAGTTTGGGGAGGAAGATGTGGTTTGATAAACAACCATTGTTCTTCCGTCAACTCCTCGAACTACATTACTACGCCGTAGCTAGGACTAGATGTATTTATAGTCTCGAGACCAGTTCTTGTTTAAACGAGAAGGATCTCAGGTTTAAATATGCGATTTTGATAATTACTGAAAATAGGCTAAGGGGTAGCGGCTTTCCGCTCTGAAGATCTTGGTACCCGCTACCCCTACACAACAGGTTGATTCTACAGAAAAGGTAGTTGTTATGAATATCAGGCTGAAATCGTTTGGAACACTCAGGAGAGATTTCGGCAAGGAGACCCAAGCGGAGATCGTGGAGGGTTCTTCGCTGAGGGATCTCATTACATCCCTGCCAAAACACGAGCTTCTGGTGGACGGTCTGAAGGTAAAAGATGACGTATACATACTTCTGAATGGCAGAAGCGTCGATCGCTTGGATATTACTCTGAAAGATGGTGATGAGATCTCGCTGGTGCCCGCTATAATCGGCGGGTGAATTAGTGGATCGCGGCCCTCCCATTGCCGAGGGATCTGAATTAGCTGATATCGTTTGGTTCTCAAGCTAAATCGCAATATCAAATGCTATTCAGATTCTTTAAATATACGATCACTTGCCGGCGGAACTTGCCGAAGGATACGGAGATGGCAAACCAAAAGACCATTCCTGGAATTTAGAGCAGATTCATTTAAAGCTCACATCTTCTGTACATCATCGCCTGAATTGTGCTGATGCCGAAGATCTTTGAGATTCGGCGGAGATCATCGGAATCCGGCTGGATGGATCTAACAGGAGGCAAGGGTCGGCAGTCTCTCGCAAACAGGCGCCCTCCTCGCATCTTAGCGCATGCAAAACCGCCCCCACTTCCCTTTATGAAGATCTCACCACCTCTCATCTCAGTGGCTGTGAAATCCTCTGTGTTACCATGCACCACCAGAGTCCCGCCGCTCATAAGGACTCCCGTATTCCTGCCGCTGCAGCCATGGATCTCAAGGATGCCAGCGCTGAGAAGAATACCAGCGCTCATACCAGAATCGCCGAAGACCTCTATCTTCTTTGGCGATCTATTTCTGGCGCCGATCGTCTCCCGCAGGTATCCATCTGATATCTTCAGAACACTATTCGAAAGCGAATTCGGAGGAAGTGGCGCCAATTCCTTCTCTAGAAGCTCCGTTATCGATACAAACTTGCGGTAACCTGTGATATCGCTCTCGACCTCTATGACGTTACCTAGGGGCTCTTCGATCCTTCCGCTAACATAGATGGAGCCGCGGATCATGGATATGCCCATCCTCGCCCCGACATCTCCATCAACGAAGACGCTTCCAACATCAACAGCTACACCGCTTCCACCCATCCGCCGGAGATCGACACCCATGCTGGAGCAAAGCCTGCTCCCAGCATCCCCTTCGATCTTGATGTTTTCACCGCGCTTCAGAGACTCCACAAGCGCCCGGTAGCTCCAGCCATCGATAGTCGTATCAGGATCGAAACGCGTGCCTTTATGCTGCCAGTAAAAATCGAAGGTGAAATCGCAAAGACATCTCTCTCCAGACGTCCTGATGACTATCACGAAACGGCCTCCATGATGTACAAACGCATTCGACCACTCGATCAACATTTGGCCTTTATTTTGCCCTTGACAAGATCTCTCTCAAGCCCGTTCTTCTTGGCTATATAGCTCTTGAGCTTGATCCCGAGGAGGGCGGTTGCGATGGCACCCATCGCACATATAGCGAAGTACTGTATCGATCTCAGCGGTGACATGCCGAAGTCAGGTGTGAAGTTTGCGAGTATGACTATACTAGCGCCCCAGAAGATGAGGCCTGTTGCGAAGAGGAAGAACGGATACGAATAAGTCCTTGGATCTCTTATGCCTTCTAGATGCATATCTATGATCTTCCCCACGTTGGCGCATATACCAGCCGCGATATACCACCAGACGCTTGCGTTTACGAACAACATCACGAGGGTGAGGTAGCCGTACCAGATGGGCCCTTTGTAGGAGTACCAGACATTCGCTATACCCTGTATTGTGGCTATTATTATCAGCATGCCGGCCAGTATGTACGTGACGAAGGATATCTTACCGGCATATAGCGATCCTCTCAGGGTCTTCTTGGTCTCGTCGAGGAAGTCGTCCAAACCCAGTCCCCTGAAGAGTAGGTAGAGACCTACTGAGCCGGTTATGGCTATGATCGCTCCGTTCGGATAATTGAGGAGATAGAATATAGAGAACATCAGGAGAGCAAGCCCAGGCGGGATGAATATCGTGTGGCTGATCTTCGGGTCGGTGAAGACCTGCTTCAGGAGATAATACGTGCTCTCGATGCTGGGGTTCTGCTTGACCAGTATACGCCTCACGCCATCCACTTTTATCCTGGACTGTATTATTGGAAGTATCGCCTCATCCTCTGCGCCATCTGATACCACTATGACCGAATTGGGCTTCAGGCTCTCTATAAGCTCTTCAAGCTGCTCCGCTAGCTTTCTATCAGCGGTGAGCCCAACCTTCTCATCGCCGGTGATGGTCGCGATTTCGACCGTCTTTCCTGTAGCTGCGATCTCGTCGTATATCTTGAGCCCGCCGAAGATGGTGTTCGTGTCGGACTCCTCTGGGTCGGAGAGGCCCAATGCCATAGCAGCATTTAGATTCTCTTCCCTTCCGATCACGGGGCTGCTCAGGCCGGCCTTACGACCCAGATCGTCGTCGCGATCGATGCAGAGCACCAGCAGGTCCATGCCTTTCTTTTGGGTAGAAATCTACTTAAATCATTCTGTCTGTTGCGCTGTGCGCTTCTGATCTGCATCCTCTCTGAATATCGGCCTCTCCGGCACGAGATATATCGTCCAGAAGGATAGAAGCGTCACGATAGCCTTCACTATTATATTCGTCTGAAACATCTGGAGCATGACATCGAATCCGATTATGCCCGTGAATGCTATTAGGGGGAACAATGTGCTGTCCACGGGGATGGATATCGCATTGGAGACAGCAACTCTGGCCCACTGAGGCTTGTTCCGGCCCCATCCTGTGACCCAGAGATGATATACGTAGGTATCGATGAGCTCTGCTATGATCATGGTTATTATGGATCCCAGAACTATTCTGAGCTGTAGAGAGAATATCGATTGCCACCAAGGCCCGCCGCCTGGAGCAAATATGCCGAAAAGGAACTCCCAGGCGACCTGTCCGCCTTTTGAGGCCCAGTCGGCCTCCGCGGGCATCAAGACAACAATCTGAAAGTAAATAGCTGCCAGGAGGTTTAAAAGAGCGCTAAGCCAGATAGTGGTGATTGCAGCGCTCTTGCCGAGCTGTTTGTGTATCAGATCCCTCCAGGTGAATGTCATGGAGTATATGAAGCCGGCATCCATCACAAGGCTCCCGAAATATGTCACCTTCGTTGCCGCTATGTTGCCGGCTAATGAGAAGAATACGTATAGTCCGCAGAGAAGTATGGTCGCCTGAGTTCTATCCAGCTGAGGTCTCCAATCGAAGATCGATCTATGCGAGTTTGTGCGTCCTGCTCTTTCCGCAGAGTGAACAGGCCTATCTCTATGTGTGGTCCTCTTCACGCTTCATCCACCTTCTCTTGAGAGCATTAAATTTGCCCTCTCTTATCGATCTCCTTATCAGTTCCATCAGCCTGAGCATGAAATATATATTATGAATAGTAGCAGCCCTGAAATACGAGAGCTCGTTTGAGATGTAAAGATGTCTGAGATAGGCTCTGCTGTACATCTTGCATGTTGGGCATTCGCATCTAGGATCAATAGGGCGTCTGTCCTCCTTGAACTTCGGTGATTTTATATTTATCCTGAACTTATTATTCAGAGAACCTCCTGATGCAGGTGATATGTACAGGTTGCCTCTTCGTGCAATTCTTGTTGGATGGACACAGTCGAAGGTATCGATCCCCCTCTCGACGCACTCGAAGATATCCGGGATCTCGCCGATGCCAAGGAGGTGTCTAGGCCGATCATCCAGTCTCGGAATCACCCATTCGAGTATCTGATGCATATCCTCCTTGCAGTTTCCAAGAGATCCACCGATTGCGATTCCATCGAATGGCAGCGACTTTATGAAATCGGTGCTCTCCCGCCGTAGATCCTCAAACCATCCACCCTGGATTATGCCGTATATCGCCTGCCTTTTATCGCGATATCTCAATGATTGGAGAGCCCAGCGATGGGTTCGCTCCATCGCCTCTCTTGTGTACTCATAATCGGATAAAGGAGATGTGCATTCGTCGAATGCCATGATTATATCGGAGCCGAGCTTGCTCTGGATTTTCATAGCGCCTTTCGGATCTAGGAAATGCCAGGTTCCGTCGATGGTGGATTTGAAGGCAACTCCCCTATCTGAGATTCTTGTGAGGTTCTCCCTCTGCTCTGCAGAGCGCCTACCCTCTGGAAAGATGTTTCCTATCTTGCTGATGTTATGCTCCCTTCCCAGGCCGAGGGAGAATGCCTGGAATCCACCCGAATCCGAGAAGATGGGCCCCTCAAACGACATGAACCTGTGGAGACCGCCCATTCTATGGATCGTATCCTCGCCTGTTCTCAGGTGGAGATGGTAGGTGTTTGCAAATATCGCCTGCACGCCCAGGTATTTCAGATCATCCGAGCCGAGGGCCCTGACCGATGCCACCGTGGCCACTGGGATGAACTGAGGCGTCTCTATAATGCCCCGAAGCGTCCTGATTACGCCGAGCCGCGCACGGGTATTTCTCGACTTCTTCATAATCTCGAAGGAGAATTGCTCTGTCATCCTGCTCAAACAAATACGCAATGCGCATAAGCTTTATGGCTACTGGTTAGTAGAACTGCTTTTTGCTCATAGAGATGGGGGAGTGGGGGGCGGCAAAGACTCCGGTCTTCAGGCCGGAGAGGAAGTCAGGCTTGTGGTTTTTGCCACTGCGCTAGGTATGGTACACAGCTATTTATCCATCTTTCTCAGATTCATATCATGCATGATCCGCTTGTCTTCGCTCTGGGAAGGATCGAGAATCTGATTCATCAGGTAGACCTCGGCCCTGGGGGTGGCAGAGTTATCACAAACAGATCTCTTGTGGCCAAAGAAGATCTGCAAGAGGCTCTTGAGGTCTTCAAAGCAGCGATAGATAGCGATCTTGCAGTATCCCCTTTGGTCAAGCTCGAGGATGCCGGAGAGAGGTACAGGATATACACAGTATGCAGCATGACGATAGATGGGTTTCTTATAAAACATGGAATACCAGTTCGTCCGAAAGGCGGCGGGATCATAGAGGTGATCGACAAAGAGACCGTACGCTTCACAGATATGATAATGTACTGGGCGACGACAATAGACCCGCTCGATCTTCTCGTAGCCCAGGATCTGACGGGAATATGTGAGATGATGCAGACAGGAACAGGCAGGATATTGGGAAATATGCATGAGGCTCATATGATCTCGCGAGATGGGGTCGAGGATCTGCTTGATGAGCTAAGAGATCTTGGTATAATGGGGGTCGTGGAGCTCGGCGAGCCGAATATGGAGGTCCTCGGGATGCCGGTCGAGCGCGACCACTTTGGCATAGCGCTTGTCGGTGGTACAAATCCAGCCGCAGCAGCTGTAGAGATGGGGCTGAATATCGAGACAGAGTCGATATCTGGGCTCACAGATATATCAGAGATGTGCCACATCGATGTGCTGATCGATAGCTTGGAATCCTGAAGTCAGAATTCTGGCTTATGAATCTATCCTCGTTGAGGATTCAAAAATTATTCAACACTGCAGCTGAATCTATAATACCACCCGAGCCAAACCCGTAGCTACAAGGGCCAACCCCATCGCTAGAAAGAGCAGACCGGCTGCCAATGTAATAGATCTCCTGCTGACGCTCCTCAAGATGAGCCTTCCGAAGTAAATGGCACTCAGCGACAGGATGGAGAGAGCGAGCATCGTGCCTAAAAGCACAAGCCATGGGTTATACTGCGTGGCAAAGACCGCAGATGCGATCTGGGTCTTGTCACCCCATTCCGCAAGGAAGATCACGAGAAAGCCTGATAGAAACGGATTGCTGTCAAATGACTTGTTTTCGATCTCATCCCCATTCAGATCTCTTAGCGTGGCAATTCCAAAGAGCACGAACACAGCTCCAGACATGATCTTCAATAGTTCAGTCGGAATGATCTCGGTTATCCAGGCGCCAATGAGTATGGCAAATCCATCCACAACAAGAAACGCCGACATCACACCGATAAGCAGAGCAAGATGCCTTTTCGTCTTTGTGGATAGCAGCAGAACCGAAAGCTGCGTCTTATCGCCGAACTCTGCTATAGAGATCGTTATGAAAGGAATAATGATATCTGCAATCATTCTCGCCCAAATTCATCTCTCATTTATATCTGCATTGTGTTTGATTCCCCGGACCTGTCCGAATAGGGATTAAGTGTTTCTGACATGCAGAAGCGGTGAAGGTCCAAATTTCTTGTCTAAGCGCTTATCCGGACAGGTCCGATTCCCCGGAAATCTCCGATGATTCAGCCGGATATCCACTCCGGTTGTGTTAAATATATAGAACACCTCTAAAACAGTGATGGATCTGGCCACAAAAGCATATCTCATCTCTGTGGGAACTGTGGAGATTCATGAGCCCGTTTACCACGGGCAGAGATCTACGGCGGGGCCCAGCGCTGGAGAGGGGTCTATCTTCTTCAGATCGGGCAGCAGGATCGTTAGGCTCACGATAGCTCCAAGCAGATTGAAGCTCTTGCATGATGGGGATGAGGCTATCATAGAGGAGAACGGTAGGATCATAGAGCGTGGCCATCTCGTTGAGCCGCTTCTGCACTGCCCGGACCAGGCGTATGTAACGGTCTCGGAGCGCTGCATCTACGACTGCAAATTCTGCGCGGTCCCAAAGCTGATGGGTCCCACCAAGTCGAAGGAGCAGGTCACCGAGATGGTCCGGAACGCTGCAAGAGGCGGCAGACTTAAAGCTATTGCTCTGACTAGCGGTGTTGAGGTCTCGCCGGAGCATGAGGTCGCAAGGATCGCGGATATTGCACGTGATCTTTTGGCATTCAATGTTCCCATCGGCATCTCCGTATGTCCTACAAGGCGTTCGAACGAGATACTGAAGAATGCGGGCGCTCTAGAGGTCAAGTACAACCTCGAGACCTTGGACCCCGATATATTTCAGAGGGTCTGCCCCGGGCTGTCGTTTGAGGAGATAAAGAGCTCTTTGTCAGATGCCGTCAAGGTATTTGGCCGGAATAGAGTCTTCACCAACGTGATAGTGGGCCTGGGGGAGACCGACAAAGTTCTTCTAGAGGGCATAAGCGAGCTCACAGAGATGGGCGTTCTGCCTGTTCTTCGCGCCGTCTATCCCCACCCCCTTAGACGGGCTGATTTGGAGATGCGCCGCCCATCTCCGGCTCGATTAATCAGATTAGCAGAGCATCTCAGAAGAGAGCTAGACAAAAACGGCCTGAGAGGAGACGCGCCCAAAACTATGTGTTATCCCTGCACAGGTTGCGACCTTATACCGCACAGAGATCTCTGAATGGCGCTCAGAACTCAAAATCCTCATCACGTGGAGCAGGCCAGGCCAATATCATCATCGCGCCCAGAGATGCTGTTTGTAAGATGGATTGCATCAACTGTGGTGCGTTCATATGTAAGCTTACTGATGCCAGTGCTGTGTTGAATAATGTTCGGAAATCCAATAGCATGGGGCCGATTCATACGAATCAAATTTTCGATGGGAATCGATAAGTAGCGACCACATTGCCTCGAATTATTCAACACAGCAGATGCCAGCGGTCTGGTCCATTGCGTATCACCGTGTGGCATTCAGCATATATATGTAGGGGCAGCCAGCAGAGTTGTCACTGCTTTTGTATTCACTGCTCCCGACGAGCTTTGCATGTTTGTGTGTAATTGTATCAATAAACTTTTATATCAAAAATGTGGTTTTTAGTAACCTTCATGTTTTTAAAATGTAATCCTCACTGAATCAACGATTATAACATTAAATATTATAATCATGCAATTCTCTTTTTGATGGAAAACTATATATCCTTATTACTGAAGTAAATTTATTCGTGGAAGCAAAAGATGCACTTGAGGATGTAGCGAGCGAGGATCTGGGCCGTGCTCTTACAAGACTGAGATATATGTTGCAGGCTGCACATCGAAGTTCGATAGATGTGAAGAACAGCTACGACTTCTATGTCTTGGCCTTCAAGGAGCTCAGCAAAGATAACCGTACCGATGCTTTTCTGTATTACGACAGAGCAAAATATGAGCTAACAAGTGCGATCAATGATGCGAAGCATAACCTACGTGGCTTGAGGATTCACAGCTCGAGAACGCTCTCGTTCTTCTTCAAGCTCTACGGGCTGTATGCTGTTACCTATGGGATACTCGCGGCCATAATCTTCGGTATGCTCATCTATAGATACTCAGATCTAGAGATCCTCGGCGTTCCGCTCTGGAGTTCGTTCTTCGCGGGCCTCGGCTCATCCGCCCAGATCCTGACCGGCGTCGTGGACGATCTGAGAAGAGAGGGGATTGTGGTCAGATACAAACGGATCTGGTACACAACGATACCGCTGCTCAGCATGATCTTCGGCTACATGGCATATCTGCTATTCAGCAGCGGCCTCATAGCATTCAATGTCAGATCCGACGAGACGGTCTTCTCGACGATGCTGGTGTGCTTCCTCACAGGATTTATGACCAACTGGCTTATAGACAGGCTCTCAAGCATGTCGAAGAACATGTGATATCCGTAGATATTGGAGAGAGGAGCTTGAGGTCTGCTGGTTGTGACCTCCTTGCGGCATGCTACTCTAAAAAGAGATGGTTGCATCAAAACGCAACAATTTTTGAATCGATCCCATGGCGCGAGCCTAAATTTGCACGAACTCGATCTCGCAGCAGCTTGCGCCTTCGCACATCCTTTTCTTCCTCTTAGGAACGATCCCCTCACCGAACTCTCTTGCCCACACTTCTAGCTCGCTCCAGCATATTCTGGCTCCAACGCGCTCGTTCAGCTCAGCCCTGCCAGCCAGGATCATGATATCATGCCAAGGGCATCTGCTGACAACGAATCTTACACACCCCTCCTCCCTATAGCTCACGAACTCAAACTCCTCGATTGCGAGCTTCGCGGCAAAGCATTTTATAAGCGCATCAAGCCCATTCGAGTCGCAGATCATCGATTTGAGGGTTCGCGCCTGTATCTTCGGCATTACTCGCCACACATCATCATCAATATCTAGAGCTGTATCAAATCCGTAGCGCTCCTCGACCTTCATGAACCAGAGTCCATCAACCGCCCTGTAGCTGCGCTTAAAGTACTCCACCATCTTCCGTTCGTCAAGCTGCAAGCCTTCCTCCATGAAACCACCCCAAAGATCTTAAACCAGAATATGCTCACGGCTGATTTAAATCATTTGGACTAAAATATTTACTGATGTTATCAAAATTATCGCGCAGCTCCAGTAGAGTGGGTTGTCATGGCGCAGCTCTCCTTTCATCTTCGCGATGAGATACACTATGTATACGAGAAGAGGTGCTACTGATGCCATGATCCCAGGATTTACATGGAGTATCTCCGAGAATATGTAGCCTTGAATTACAAGAGATGCTGCAGTGACAAGAGCTATCACGGTCTGACTTTTCATGCGAATTCCTCGCTGGCCATCTTACAGATCATCATTACACGTACAAATATATCGCCTATTTGAGAGATGTGAGGATTCCTATTTACTTGCTTCTACGTTTTCATCTTCAACTGCCTATTTAGATTATTTATGTTCAAATTTTTCATAGTTCGCCATGATTTTATCATGTTTTATCATGTTTTATCATGTTTGTGGGCTGGTACGAAAATGCCTGAGAGCCATTTCCATCATTCATAAACGGCCCAGCATCGGGACTCAGAGGATTCGAATAATTATGCTTTAAAATGTCGATTCTGAAGCGCTATTAGATGATAGAACCATCTGATTAGGTCTTGTGCCATTGGCTATTCTTTAAAAACTGTTCGCTGAATCGGCTCAAAAACCGCCGCTGCGCTGGAGGATGTTTGGTGAAATCCAATAGATCCTCTTTCGGTGCGGAAAGGTTAATTAACTGTGCTCGTAATTCATCTTCAACGCTGCCTCAAAGGAGGATACTCCTTTGGATAGATTCGATAAGATACTGGAGAGGGATATAGAGGGGTACGAGGGCGCAAACAGCGATCTCATAAGATACGCGCCGGCGTTTTACAGATTGATGAGCAGGATGCTTAGCGATTCTCGCCTACCAAAGAGCATGTGGAAGCTGGTCATAGCGGCTATCGCATATTTCATCCTTCCATCAGACATAATTCCTGAGGAGTCTCATGGTGCGATGGGATACGTGGATGACATATTCCTCTGCGCCATAGTCGCGGATGAGGTGCGCAGGGCTACGGGTTCGGATGAGATACTAACAAATAACTGGGACGGAATTAGGCCAATCGTTCCACTCATCGAAGAGATACTCAGCAGGGAGAGGGAGCTTATAGGCGATAAGAGAAAGAAGCTTCTCGATTACATCGGCTACCAGGAGCTTGTAAGCTAGATTCACATCCATTCGTAGTGCGCCATGACCTCGGGGACCATATCGTAAAGAAGGCTATTCTCGACATAGCCGAAGAACATACATCCTTTGCAGTCTCTGGCCACGCGCCTCCTCGCATCTCGAGATGCGCTCCAGATGTTTGCTATACCCTGCGATACATGGCCCAGTGGCTCTTCATGCAAACGACACGTATAGATAGAACCATCTGATGATACGTGCAGTATCAGGTCAGTTGCGTGGCATCTGAACTCTGCTCTCCTCTGTTGGATCATTTTAAGATAGGTGATCGAGTTGATTATCGGCGAGCCTCTTGATTTCAGATCGATCAATCGCTGGATAGAGGATCTGTAGCTATCCAGATCAGATATTCTCAAATCTAAAATCGAGCCCTTGGTCTCATCGAACTCGTGAAGAGGCTCGAATGATATCCACACATCCATCTCTTCAGCAAGCTTGACTAGAGACTCGAGATCTCCAAGGTTCTTCTCATTGATAACACAGTTCATCAGAACCCTGATGCCCCGGCGCCTTGCCTCGATGATTCCATCCAGAATATCATCAAGAGCTATGCCCCTTATATCCTTGAGGCTCTCAACACCATCCACGGATATGGTTATGCAATCCAGACTCTCTAGATCATCGATCCTATCCCTCAAGAGAACGCCGTTCGTCACAAGCGATGTGGTCATTCCAAGAGATCTCGCATGCCTCAACACCTCAGGAATATCGTCCCTGAGAAGGGGCTCTGTGGCCCATGCGTTGTAAAATGCTATGCCAAAATGTGACGCTTCATCGAGCATCTTGACGATCTCCTCAAAGACCATCTCAGAATTTCTCTTACGCCAGTGCGGGCAGAAGCTGCACCTCAGGTTGCAACGTGCATTGACCGCATGTGATAAAACAAAAGGTCTTCGTCGCACCCTAAGCTGCCATAAAGCCCTGACCATAACACCCGGTGCGAATCGTCTCATGCTAAGTTCCTGTGTTCCGCGACTTCCTCTCCGGCCTGAAGACCAGAGCCTGCAGCCTTTTATTCTCTATCAGGATTCAAGATTACTTGAACGTTTCGGAGTGACAATTTCAGGTCGCCTGGTTGGAGCCATCTGATGTCTCTATCGAACATGTTCGAATAAGGATTAAGCGTTTCTTAGATGCAAAAGCGGTAAAGGTTCAAATTTCCGGCCTCCGCGCTTATCCGGACACGTCCTTCATATCAATGGGATTAGCAAAAAGCTATCCTATCCCAAACCGCAATGCTAGACTAAAATTAATTTGGAGCGGGTAGGGGAGTGGGGGTTAATAAGATAACAATATACCCGCTCGTTACTGTTACGAGCTATCTATCGTATAAATAGATTTTCCTCAGATCGCGGGAGTGGGTAATCTACAGCAGAGGAGTTAATCTTACTATCTCAAATCACTTTAGTGGAAGAACGCTGTCGATTGTTTCTGATCAACCTCAAAGCGCCACCACCATTTGCTCGAGTTGATTGTTAGGGCTTTTCATTGCAACAACATGTTATAGAAGACTACTTGAATTCAAGAGAGGAGGAGAATTTGAGGTATGAGGAGGCTACAGGATTGCTGAAAAATGGTCGTCTCCTCTTCGGCATCCTGGGCTCCGGATTTGGCTCAGGCCGTTCCCAATCGCAGACGGGATGCCAATCAATCTGCGTAAAGCCATACATTTCATTATAGTGCATGTATTCATCGAACATATCGGTCATACTCTCTTCGACATTTGACGAATATATACTTTTGGGTGGTATCGCGGGACCTGTCCGAATAAGGACTAAGTGTTTCTGACATGCAGAAGCGATAAAGGTCCAAATCTCTGGCCTCAGCGCTTAGCCGGAGCGTATCGCGGAGCTGCCCAAATAGCGACCTCCTCTCCGGCCTGAAGACCGGATTCTTTGCGCCCCCTACTACCCCATCTCTATAACAGATATCCAAAAGCTCGTATTCTTGGCATCGCCGGATTATAGAGATACGCGCCACAGCAAAGGGACGTGTGGGCTAATAATCTTAGTATCAGATACATGCCCAGGACTGTTGCTTATCAGATCTGCTTTATGCTTCTTCGAAGATACCTCAGCAACGGCCCGTAATGTTTAAAACCTAAAAGGTAATGCACACTTTATGCAAGCGCGCCGATAGTGTAGCGGTTATCACTAGGCGTTGCCAACGCCTAAACTCGGGTTCGAATCCCGATCGGCGCATAAAATATCCTGCTTGAGCTGCAAGGGGACGAGTAGCAGGTGATGTTCGCCGGTTCTTTCTTGATTTTGATGCGCTGCTTGTTAAAGAGGATTCCTAAATGCTATTTCACATTGCTATTTCACATTGCAGCATCCCTTTTTATGGTGTTGCTCTTTGGTGGAGGGTGTGCGTTTGAACCCATATCTCAGGCCGGAGAAGACGTCAGGAGAGGTTTACAGGCAAGCTGGATTAGATCTTAAATAGTTTGTTGTTCATACGGAGCACAAATGTTGCGCCAGAGGTTCGTTTTCGATACTACAGCTCTTACAGACTCACAGGCCTGGGAGAGCGAGGGCTGTACCACGATCTGCGAGGGCATGTCTGCCATACTCCATCGCGTTGCACAGGCAAGACTCCATCTCGGGATAAGCTGCTATGTGCCATATCCCTCAGTGTACAATGAGATCAGAGATTTTGTCAGAAACAACAACTGCGATATCGCCATACTCGGCAAAGTCGATACCTGGCTCGTCAAGAAGACCCCTGACAGATACCGTGTCAAGATACCATCGAAGATCTTCTATGAGTACGTGGATTACATGAGGAGCAGAATTAACAAGGGCATGAACGTCTCAGAGGAGGCGATCTGGGAGGCTGTCTCAAGGTGTCTATCAATAAATGCCAGCGGACAGAGCCCCGATCAGCTGAGAGAGGAGATTGAGAGAGAGGTGGTCGGCAGCATAATAAGAAAGTTCCGCGAGAAGTACAGGGCTGCTTTGAGATACGGTATATTGGATAGCGCTCCCGATATCGATGTCCTCCTTCTAGCAAAAGATCTCGATGCTGCGGTCGTATCCCAGGATCTCGGCATCCAGAGGTGGGCCGAGCAGCTCGGTCTCAGATTCGTGGAGGCGAGAGCATTCCCTCAGATGGTACGGGAGTACATGAGCTTTGTACCCCTCCAGACAACTGAGGAGATAGAAGATCGGATGGTCTGAGGGCCGCTAGCCCACATAAAGTCCGATCCGCCGCAGCAGCTGTATCAGCAGCAGTATCTCATCTCGGAGGAACTACATAGTTCCATCGCCATACCTTGAAGCCAGCTGCTAATATCATTATGAATACAGCCAATACTATCAGAGACTGCAGATATTCCAAGACTGTAGCAGTGTCCATAAATCCACCCTGGATGTGGTACAAACTGATCGCTGATAAATATTTTGGTGGCCTTTCCGGGATGCTGGATAAGCGCTGAGAGCTGGAAGACGTGATCTCAAAGTTATCAGAACCAATTATAGCACCCCACTGAAGGGGAAGCGTTATAAAGCCTAAATAAGCGAGAGCTGCAGCTGATTATCCGGGACAAAAATCCACTGAGAGGGGTCTTCCGCGGATCTTCTGCAAGTTAAGAAAAGCAATTTCATGTATCTTTTTTCTTCTTCAGCTCCGTTAGGTTGTGCATGTATAGCCTGACAAGGGCGCTGTCGAAGTATATGGGCAGCAGGTATTCGAATAATTTCTCGCTTAGAATCTGCGCCTTCTCAGCTGCGCTGTCGATATTGTAAATATCGTTAAGCGTCTCCTCATCGACCTTATCACGGAGCTTGCCCTTTAATCGGTTGTTGATCTCCTTTATGTTATTTAGAGACTCTTCGAGATCCTGAGATATCTTGTCCAGAAACTCATCCAGCTTCCATTTATCCGCCTCGAGATCGGCAACGCATTTAGCGAGCTCCATCTCGGTCCTCTTCCTCTCCATAATGACATTCCATTCGTTCAGAATCCTGTTAGCGACCGCGGGCAACTGTCTGAGCTCCTCCGGACCTTTTACAACATAATCCATCGCACCCGACTTCATGGTACGAACTGCCAGCTTTTCAGAGCCAACGCCTGTGAGTATTATGAGAGGAAAACCAACATCCTCTGGAGTGGTGGCATCCTTTGTCAGGTCAAGACCCGTGCCATCCGGAAGCTTGTAGTCTGCTATGACTAGATCTGGCGGGGAGTTTATGTTATCATCGAGCCATCGCAGTGCATCTGAGAGGTTGGAAACACGTGATATCTTCCAAGATCTGCCGTTCTCCTCGAATATCCTCTCGATAAGCACCGCATGTGCATCGTTATCTTCTACCAAAAGGATACGCCTGGTTTTTCTCATAAACCCACCAAGTTTTTTAATAAACTCAATCTTTGATAAGAATATTATTTGATAAAAAGCTTTTGATCGAATGTTGAGCTGTGTCAGAATAATGAGAAGTGAATGAGATCACACGCTGAATCGATACTCAGGCATTTCTCAGCCACTAAGTCATATGGATGAGATGTTCTGTGCATTAATGTTTATATTTGTATTACTATTTGGTGGGAGTATATTCCAAGCGAGCCAGTAAATACAGGTATGCCTCATCAGCTCCTGGAACTTGTTGAATCCAAGCGGCTTGATGAGATAGCTGTTTGCGTAATTAATATATGCATTTTGTATGTCGTATCTATTTTTGGATGTGGTCAGAATGACGACGGGTATGCTTCTGAGATCCTCGGATCTCTTAATCTCCTTGAGCAAATCCATACCATCCATCTTGGGAAGTCTAAGATCGAGAAAGATCAGATCTGGCCTGGGACTTTTGCTTATGTCCACATACATGCCGCGGTGGAGAAGATAATCGAGGGCCTGCTCCCCATCGCTCACCCAGTAGATCCGCCCCATGTTCAAATCCTCAAAAGATCTTATTACCAAAGAGGCGTGGCTTTCGTCATCCTCTACAAGCAAGACCGTCGCCATACACCATTTAGCTCCTCTACATCCCAAATCGCAGAATTTTGTTTGGATGATTCATCTCTCTAAGATAGTTGCTGTCTCACATTTACAATCTTAAGAATCTATCGGTGCTGGTGCTGTATCGAATAATTCGAGGCAACATAGTCGATAGACATCGATTCTTACCAAATTTCAATTCGTATGAATTGGCCAACGCTGTTGGATCTCTGAACGTCATTCACCACGGCGCGAAACGTTACACATTTTCATTCTACAGAGGGACAGAGCCTCTAAGATTTACCGGATAATTGGATCGCTCGATCCTTCGACTTTGACATGAAAATACCTCTGAGCCATGGACCATGCTCCTTTGCGCATGAAGGTTTTCGATCGATTCTAACCGCTCTCGACTACCTCGAAGCTTATTTCTTCTTAGTTAGATATGAGGTCACGGCTCTCTTGAAGCGATCGAATATCTCCTCTCCGATATCCTCGTTTGGATGGAAACGCTCCCTCGCGTGGGCCATCTCCCTCGATGCCTCTGATATGCTCCGATATTCACCCGAACCGTAGGCGGCCACCATCGCAGCGCCCAGCATCTCGCCCTCCGGTACCATCTGAGAGACCACCGGCAGAGACGTCACATCAGCCTTTATCTGATTCCAGAGCCTCGAGAGCGATTGGGTCCCGGTCGTTCTTATCTCTCTGGGTTCTGCCCCATTTTCTTTGAAGTTCTCTATGACAAGGCGCATCGCGCATGCGCAACCCTCCATTACGGCTCTGGCCAGCTCAGATGTTGCATGCTCCAGCGTGAGATTGAGGAACGCGCCTTTCGCGGATACTCCATGCCTTTCATATGCAAGATACGGGAGGAATATCAGCCCCCTCGACCCGGGAGGCGCGAGCTCGGCCTCCAACGCGAGCTCACCAGCGTCTTTAGATGTGATAGAGGCGAGCCACTCGAGGCTCAGGCCGGTCGTCGAGAGGGTGGCGCCCGTATGCCACATATCTCTCGCTACCGGATGCGGCGCTGTGTAGAAACCCCGAATCGGAGAGCTCCAGCAGAGCTCTATACCCTCTGAGGTTCCAGCCTTATCGCATATCAAACCCTTCTCGAATGCTGCTGTTGCAAGGATGGCCTCCACGAAGTCCGGTGCGCCGGCGTATACCGGTACGCCTCCCCTCAGTCCGGTCTGGCGCGAGGCATCTTGTGTCACATATCCTATGAGCTCTCCCATAACCCGATGCTCCGGAAATAGCTCGGGATTCAAACCCGCCGCCTCTACCTCCTCGCTGCTCCACGGCAGTATCTCCCGAGATGCGACAGAGGAATAGAGAGAGCCTGTAAGCCTCCATGAGATATAATCCATCGGCTGAAGCACCTTTTTAATGCGCATGAACAGATCTGGTCTGTGATTTCTGATCCACATCGTCTGTGGGATATACCATGCAGGGTGAACATCTCGACCGATGCTCTCAGATAACTCGCGCGCCTCTCTTGCAGCCCTCCTGTCTAGCCACAGGAGCGATGGCGCCACGGGTTTCATCGAGGCGTCCAGAAAGACAGGCGAAGGGCCATGGCCTCCCACAGAGACGCCCTGGACATCAAGAGGCCGCAGCTCTCGCATCACCTTGCAGAGCGAGAGCCAGAAAAGATTTGGGTCTATCTCCAGAAAGCTATCAGCGCATTTAAGAGACCTGTATCGGTTTACGACACCTCTTACCAACTCGCCATCCTGAGTGAAGAGCCCTGCTTTGATGGAAACCGTGCCTATATCTATTCCAAGATACATGCTAGTCACACAAAATCCGCTAGACCGGTCTGTTTCACCTTATCCGACTTGAAGAGGGAATCGATCTCCATTTTGATCAGCTCGAGCCGCTGGCGGGTGTAGCTAGAGACGCCGTATTCCTCTGCGACCTTGAGCGATACCTCGAGATACTTTCTCACGCTGCCCTCGTGGACCGTGAGCAAGAGCCTCCCGCCGCATCTAGGACAGAGCTCGCTGAGCGGCGGCCTTCTGTATTTTGTATTGCACTTGACGCACCTGACGCTCTGGCGCGAGAACGCCCTCAGGTTGCCCATGAGATCCGGCAGGAAATGCGAGTTTATAACACGCTCGGCGACATCCTTCGCATCGACGGCTCTTATCAACCTCGCCAGCTCGAGCTGCGAGTTCATCTTGTCTATCATCGTCTCGAGTGTCTTGTAGGAGCTGTTCTTTGGACCTCCCGCGATATCAGCTGTATCATGGGTGAAGCCGAAACCACGGTACTGCGCCTCGCTCCCGAGCCGCTTTGAGACTAGGTCTATCAGCCCCTCGAGATCCTTTGGGTTGGCGTTTCTCAATGAGGCTTCGTAGAGCTCCAGAGGATAGCGGAATGAGAGGTCTAAATTATGGGCCTCTTTGTCGACCTCTGCGGGATTTATTCTGGTTGTGAGCACTAGAGGCGCGTCCATCTTCCCGCCCCTCTTCTCCGGCAGGTACGACCTAGAGAAGTTGAGCAGCGCATCCATGAGAAGCATGACGCAATCCTCATCTCCATCGCAGTTTCTTCTTTTAGCTGCATGGAAATAGGGATGCGCATAACCGGCGCTGGCCCTTGTGAAACCTATCAGCCTGCAGAGCACGCCGGCGGATGTGTGCGGCGCCAGTCCGACCATCAGTCTTCCTATCAGATCCTCTGGACGCTCCGCCTTGTAGTAGGGCTCGAGACCGTAGAATTTCACAAGAAGGTCATCAATGAATCGCGAGACCCTCAAAAGCCAGTCTCCTGCGTCCCTGCATAAAACGACATCCTGCACCCTCAGCTCCAGAATCTGATCATCACTCTCAAGCTGCCTCCCGTAGATGTCATGCGTATATCCAAGATTCCTGAGAACAGCTATATCCGTCCCGATCTCCTTCGGCCTGAAGTGTGTAAGGGGAAGATCCGTCAGATCGTATCTAGAGGTACCGTCTTTGAAGACAAATACGCCATGTTTTGCTCTGAGAACACCTTTCTCGAGTGGCTCGGGCGTTGAATCTCTGGATGTAAGGCCCATCACACCCCTGATCTCCACCTCGCGCTCGCCCAGGTTCTCGAGCGCGCTGCTGAGAGCGCTTCTTACGTCTATTCTCATCTGAGCAGCAGCGCTCGTCTCGGAGCCGCACCTCGGACATCTCTCCTCTGCGCGCACCCCGCAGGATGGGCAGGATCTCACGCGCTCTGTGCGCGCTCCACAATCGCATTTGAATGCAAAACCCTCTTTTCCACAGGAAGTACATCTCCTTCTCTCCACCACAGCATCTATGAAGCCATGCTGTGCAGCCTCATTCACCAGACGGCTCTTCCCGCCCTCAGAGCCGGTCGGAAAAAGCACGTGTGGAGGCGGGCGCATCTCCCGCCTGTCCGATTTCTCCGGTCGACCCATTCTGCAGCCGATCCTCGTCGGTGCCCTCGCCCTGACCATGATACCAGAGATCTTGTTCACCGCGTCCAGCGCATCAGCTGCATTTAAGTCCTTAAGGCACCAATGCCTTCCGGACTCGTCGACGCCCAGGCAGATCAGGAGGGGTCGGGCATCCTCCACGATTATCTTACCATCTCTGACCTTATGCCTTACCAGCAGCGACTCGAGAATGTTTTTTGTAGCATCCGTCAGAGGAATTATGAGCGTATCCCCATCGATAATACCTCCGGAGGCAGCCTCCGCAAGCAGATCCAGCTCCTCTAGACGTATATCGTGCCAGAGATATGTGAAATCCGGATGGAGGGGAACATTGAACCTCTTCGAGATCTCTATCGCAGAGCGTCCATCTATATGCTCCATCTTCGCTGGGTCGCAGCCCGCTTCCGCCACTTCTTGAGCCCACCAATCAAATGTGTAGGAGGCAGGCGCAAGCGGTCGATTGTTCTCCATGAAATCGCCGAAGCTTATCAGTATCTCGCCCAGATCTATGATCTTGGAGATAGTTCTTCTGAGCCCATCCAGGGTCGATAGCCAGGAATGCTCCGCGGGATCATCGATTCTTATGACATCTCCATTCACGAGCCTGACCGTCGGCCCCTCGATAGAGCTCACAGGCGCTACGGCCGCGGCCTTCCCCGGCTGCTCGACCTTTATCTGAGTGCCGGGCGCGAGAAAGTGGTTCAGTATCATCATCGTGGCCGGGTTTATGCCTGCGGCCGCGAGACCCGTGTTTCTGGACCGGCCGTATCGGAGCCTGAAGCCACCGGGCCTTGAGGGATGAGAGAATACCGGCCTGCCGGCTATCAGATCCCTGAGGAACTTCTCGCTTGAGTTCCCGCCATCTTTCTTATCGCTGCCGAGCGCATCGAGCCATTCCCAGCCATCTATTCCAAGTTTCGATACATGCTTCTTTATCTTAGGGCGCTTCAGCGCGATACCCTCTGCAGAGACCAGGGCGATTCCACCACGAACCCTGTTCGTCTCAACCCGGGGGAGATCGCGGTAGCCAGAGACCTCCTCCTCCTCGGTCGGCTCGCCATCTATGCATATCGGGCAGTTTCTTATGATTGTTCTTATCTCATCGTCAGATGGAGCATACTGGAGATGCTGGAGTCGCTTGTAGAGACCGATCTCCTCCACATACCGCTCCACCTCCTCCTCTCTGGGTTTGTATGGGGCTATTCCCATGCTTCTTCTCACATAATCTGCCACGAGAACGGATAGTGCTTGAGCGGTTCCGCCTGCTGATCGTATGGGGCCCGCATAGTAGATCTTGAGATACTCGCTTCCGTCATCGTTCTTGCCCAGGCCCACTCTGGCTATCCCCTCGATCGGCGCAGCTACCACGCCCTCTGTCAGGAGCGCGACCGAGGTTCGTATGGCCATATCTATTGCATCGAGCCTGCTTGCCCCCTTCCCAAGCCGACCATTTGCGAAGTCCAAGCCTATAGCGAGCGCGGCCTCCTCCCTGCTGAGCCCCTCTGCTTCCAGCTCTCTTATCCGCTCCGCAACTCCGCTGATACCGACGAGCTTCTCAACGCGCTCGGCGAGATCGACAGCGATCGGCACTTCAACATCTAGCTCAGGATCTAGCCCCTTTGATCTCGCCCTCTTGGCGATCTCCATCTCGTCTCTCAGAGACGCTTCCAAGCTCTCAAAATAATCATCCACGCTCAACTTCTCCTCCAGAGAAAGAGATCTGTTACAGGATCGTGCTTTCTTACAATAATGCCATCAAGATCTATGAGATGCAGCTCCGCCGCGAAGACCCTGCCACCAAGCAGATGCCCTCCGATGAGCTTGTATTCATCATCTGCGAGCGAGATATGCGCATGGACGAATCTCTCGCCATCTTTTATAGAGATGTTGCCTGTGCATGATGTTATCTCGAAAGCCCCCTCGAATCTGCGCTGTTTGTATCTATGCTCCTTCTGATCGTAGTAGCCGAGATCGACCGATGACAAAGCACCAATAAGGGTGAAGACTCCGGTATTTACAGATGATGCGGATCTTTTTATAGACTCCATTATATCAGAACCGTGCTCCAGTCGAGAGAGTATGACCCTCTTCGGCAGGAGCTCCCAGACCAGTTCCCCCATACAGATCCCGCTCCATGAATGAGATCGCATCATACTTATATCATAATGGCCCATCAAGCTGTGTCAATCCGATGAGATAGCTAAGATGGATGGTTTATCTGATGTCGAGCATCAGAAGCATCTTGCGATGGTGTGCATGTATGCCGCGATGGCATCGCATCTGATTGACACTTAAGGAAGGCATTAAAATGCGTGATATAGCGACAGAAAAAGAGATCAAGAGGGCTGTAAGAGCTGGATATGCGGAGATAGCAAGGCATGCGTCCTGCTGCTCATCATCCTGCTGTGGGAGTGGGTCTGCTGCTGATATAAGCAGAAAGCTGGGATACACTGAGGAGGAGATCCTCTCCGCGCCACCCGAGTCGAACATGGGCCTGGGATGCGGGAACCCGCTTGCTATGGCATCTCTGAAAAAGGGCGAACATGTGCTGGATATGGGTTCGGGTGCCGGATTCGACTGCTTCCTTGCAGCAAAAGCCGTTGGCCCGGAGGGAATGGTAATTGGGGTGGACATGACCACAGAGATGGTTGAGAAGGCGAGAGCGCATGCAAAGAAATACGGTTACAAAAATGTGGACTTCAGGCAGGGCGAGCTGGAGAACATGCCTGTTGCAGATAACTCCGTCGACGTGGTCATATCGAACTGTGTCATAAATCTGGTACCTGACAAAGAGAGGGCGTTCAAAGAGGCCTTTAGGGTTCTGAAGCCCGGCGGCCGGCTGATCGTATCGGATATCGTGCTTCGGAGAGAGCTGCCTGAGCACATAAGAAGATCGAGAGATGCTTATGTAGGGTGCCTGGCGGGTGCGGTGCTCAAGGAAGATTATATAAAGGCCATAAGATCCGCGGGCTTCAAGGATATCGCCGTTATGGATGAAACGCCATTCCCGGTCGACTGTGTACCGCCTAGCATCTCGCAAACCGATGGCGAGCATCTGGCGAGCGAAGAGGATATCGGAGAGTCTGCCTCGCCGGCGTATAGCATAAAAATATCTGCTAGAAGGCCGGATCTGTGATTTTACGCGAGGAAGAGCGGATCTCGCGGCCTCTGGTTATCCCTCACTCCCCCCAGAACCTCTTCGTTCTCGCGTACTCTCTTTCCGCCTTCAGTATGTCCCTGTAGAACTCCAGCTCATCGGAATGCATCTTCTTTATGACCCTTGCAGCTGTCTCGGGCCCCAAACCTCTGCTGGCGAGAGCGATAGCTGCTATCTTTCCGTGGCTCAGGACGAGGTTTGCGTTTCTGTAGACTCTCTTCGTGCGCCTCTTATCCTCCGCGCTCTTCTTATCCTCAGGCATCTTCACGATCTTTATCTCATCCTCTTCCCAGGGCTTCAGCGCTGCGATCATCCTAGATCCGCACAGCGGGCACTCTGGTCTGTCAGGAACCCTTGCAACCTCTCTGAGCGACTTCCATTTTTTACAGCTGACGCAGAAGAGCATCACACGGTCGTGAAGTATTCTGTTCTTCAGAAGCTCTATAATGGCTGAATCAGCATGCTCAGGAGCGATCAGATCCTGCCCGCCACCTCTTCCAGACGAGCCTATCGGGCTTATCTCGCCCGACAGCAGTTGTATCTCGCCGGCTCTTATCCGATCGAGGATCATCCCAGCTGTTTCGACGTCCAGGCGTTCGTGGTATATCTCGCGCATCGCCTCGGTGTACATGGGTGTGTTCTCGAATATCCCAAGAACCCTAACGAGCGAGACCCTCTCGTAATCTATATCCTTTGATAGAGAGCCGAACTTCCTAGCGACGTGGACCATCTTCCATCTGAAGAGAATCGTGTTCTTCAGGCTCAACTCAAGAATAACCTTCAGCTGGAGCGAATTCAGATCGCATATTAGATTCTGGATCTCCTCTGCAATCGTTCTTTTGGGAAGAGTCAGCTGTATTCTGTACGGGTCGATCTCCATCGCAACGCTGGAACCAAAGCGTGTTGATAGCATCGCTGTTATGACCCTGCCGAGCGCGTCGTTCGCCTTATGCCCTATACAGGCATTTATAACAACAAAAGAGCCATCAGACTCGACTGTTATCGTCCGCTCATCCGGAACATGGCATTTGGCATCGATCTGGCGTTTTATCTGCTCCAAGAGCTGTGATGCTGCCTCGTAATCGATCGGGTATCGCGTTAAGATCCAATCGATAGCTTCCTCATCTCTATGCGCTTCGAGCATCCTGGCGATGAAAGATCTGATCTCTCCGACCTCCTGCGCCACCTCGTATGGAACCGGAATCTCCTCTCCACTCCAGCTGGGTATCTCTCCGCTCCTCTGAATGGGCACCACCTTTATGGTATCATCCTCGATCTCGGTGATCTCCCATATCTCTCCCCTAGTTACAAATGTGGCCCCCGGCTGGGCGAAGTTCACCACAAACGCCTCGTCGAGCGTGCCTATCTGGCGTCTCGATACCATATCATAGACATCATACCGCTTCTCATCCGGTATCATCGAGAGGTTCTCGAAGTAGTACTCCCAGCCTCTGCGCCTCCTTTTTATGAGTCCGTTATCCAAACGGCAGAGCCTGTTATCCCTGAGTATCTCGAGGACCTTCTGCATCTCATCAATGCTCAGGTCCCTGAATGGATACGATCTTTTTATTATGCCGAATGCCCTCTCCAGATGAATCTCCGGGAAGTCCAGTGAGAGTCCTACCAGCTGATTCGCAAGGACATCCAATGGCTTCTCATGGATCCTGACGCTCTCGAGCTCGCTAGAAGCGGCTCTCCTGGCTATAGCGCAAGCCTCGGCGATATCATCCGGACAGGTTGCTATTATAGTACCGGATGGTGTTCTTCCTATGCTGTGTCCCGATCTCCCCACCCTTTGGAGGAGACGGGAGACCTCTCTGGGCGAGCTGTACTGGATGACGTGCTCCACGTCGCCTATGTCTATGCCGAGCTCCATCGAGGATGTGCATATCAGAGCGCGCAGATCTCCGCGCTTGAAGGCCTCTTCAGCCTCCATTCTGGTCTCTCTTGACAAGCTGCCGTGATGCACTCCTACAGGCTCGCCCAGCATCTTCAGCCTGGAGCCCAGCATCTCGGCAGCCTGTCTGGTGTTAACAAATATCAAGCTCTTTTTCGATCTGATCATCTCCCTTATGAGAGAGATGTGCGCTGCTAAGAGCGGCTCGCAGCCCAGCTGGCCTGCCAAGCCGTAATCGCTGCGCTTTGGCTCTGGCGCCACAACCCTGAACTCGATCGTACGCTCGATATCGGCTCTCAGGATCTTGCCATCTCTTGAGACACCCTGGAGAAGCCTTGCCACATCTTCCGGGGATCCGACTGTTGCAGAGAGGCCTATCCTCTGGAACTCGCCAGCAACCTCGACCAGCCTCTCGAGCAGAACGGCCAGCTGAGATCCTCTCTTCGATGATGCGAGCTCGTGTATCTCGTCGACGATAACAGACCTCACGCTCTTCAGGTTGGCTCGAAGCCTCTTTCCAGTGAGCATGACCTGGAGCGTCTCGGGGGTTGTTATCATGAAGTCCGGCGGCCTTTTGCTCTGACTTAAGCGCTCCCCCTTTGTGGTGTCGCCATGTCTTACTGCGATTCTTATCCCCAGAAGCTTGCTCCACTCCTCCAGACGTCTCAGCATGTCCCTGTTAAGGGCGCGCAGCGGTGTGATGTACAGAGCCTTTATTCCAGGCTCATCTTGGGCCAGTATCTTATGAAAGACGGGGAGAACCGCAGCCTCGGTCTTTCCGGAACCAGTTGGAGCTATAAGAAGTACGTTATTCCCAGCTAGAATCTCGGGTATCGCGATATTCTGCGGCAGGGTTGGTTCCGAAAACCCCATTTGCTGTAGTGCTTTTCCGATCTCAGGGTTCAGAAGATCGAAGACATTCACGATTCAAGCTCTCTGAGTCTCGGATAAATTCATTGCGTTTCTGAACCTGCAAGAATAGAGCCAGCAGGAGAGGCCCTACGGCCCATCGCTATCTCAGTCGCGCTGTACCTTCTACAGATGGGCCGCGTTTCTTCGTAGTCCTTTACGATTGAGAGCCGAGAATTCATCGAGAAGTGGCTAACATAGGGGTTCGCTTATTTAAAGGGTGTCACACCCAGCCGCGCGTCTTCATGGCCTCAACCACCCTGGCCACAGCTACGGTATAGGCTGCCTGACGCATATTTATTCCATAATGCTCAGATGCTGCAATGACGCCATGATAAGCGGCGGTCATCCTCTCATCAAGCTTCCGATAGACCTCATCGAATGGCCAGCAGTAGAGCATGCTGTTCTGCACCATCTCAAAGTAGGATACAGTCACTCCTCCAGCATTCGCCAGGATATCAGGTATGACGTGCACGTTGTTCTCGTACAATATCGCATCGGCTTCCGGAGTGGTGGGGCCGTTGGCAAGCTCTACTATGATCTTGGCCTTGATATTTCCAGCGTTCTCCTTCGTGATGACATTCTCCAGAGCGGCTGCGATGAGGATGTCTACATCCAGCTCCAAGAGCTCTTCATTGCTGATCTTCTTGGCATCAGGAATATCAGCGACGCTTGCTGTCTTTGCCTTAACCTTTGCAGCCGTATCGAAATCAATGCCACTGTCATTGAACGCACCACCCTTCGAGTCGCTGAGGGCAACTACCTTGCTGCCGAATAGCTCTCTGACCAGCCTGTGCGCGTTGCTTCCTGCATTGCCGTATCCCTGGATGGCGATAGTGGCTTTCTTAAGGTCTATGTTGAGCTCTTTGGCCGCCTCTCGTAGGGTGTACATGCCTCCACGAGCTGTGGCATCGTTTCTGCCGCAAGATCCTCCAACACAGAGCGGCTTTCCTGTGATGCATCCGAAGTTATTGTAGCCTGTGAGCTTTGAATACTCATCCATCATCCAGGCCATCATCTGAGGAGTTGTGTAAACATCTGGCGCAGGGATATCCTTCTCTGGGCCGATGTTCTGCCAGATCGCGTCGACGTATCCTCTGCAGAGCCGCTCCAGCTCGCCAACCGAGAGCTCCTTGGGATCGCATACGACTCCGCCCTTGCCACCCCCAAGTGGCAGGCCGAGGAGAGATGTCTTCCAGGTCATCCATGCCGCTAGCGCTCTTAGCGTGTCGATGGTTTCTGCAGGATGAAATCTGATTCCGCCCTTACACGGTCCGAGAGCGTCGTTATACTGTACTCTGAAACCCTTGAAGATCTTGATGCTTCCGTTGTCCATGCGTACTGGAATTGAGAAGTGAAACTCTCGCATCGGATGCCTGAGAAACTCATGCACACCTGCATCGAGGTTCAGTATCTTAGCACAGTCATCCAGTTGTTTTTGAGCTATCTCGAAGCAATTTAGTTCGGCCATTATTGCATCACCACGTCCTTGTGTGTTCCGAATCCGACCTTTTCTGGCTATATTTTCTGGAGGGAAATCATATCTTCTGGACCACTAGATTGCTATTTCGCAGCATACCCTCCGGATATCGAGCTGCCCACTTTATCGCTATACTAATCGTAAATATGCTTCGCCTCAAGATGGCCGAATCTGTTCACCAACACATCTTTTTCAAGTTTTGATGCTCTGCAGCACTCATAACCTAACGGCCACCCATGAGGGTAAAAATGGTTTCAGAGGCGTTATCGTATCAATTCGGCGCATCTGGTTGTAGCCATCGATTTTCAGAGTTCGAACCAGGGCGATGTCTAAGTATGGCGGAAGTCTCGCTAAGGCTCGATTCGCTGAACAGCTTCTCAGGAATAGCCATTCCACGGCAGAATGTCAGACGAACCCTGCACAATCCATGTGCTTCTGATTTCAATAGCGATGTGGAACCGAATTAGCTGTACTCGCTCGATGAGCATCCAACCGATCGCTATGTTGGACCTGTCCGGAATAGGCGCGGAGGCCAGCAATCTGGTCCTTTACCGCTTCTGCATGTCAGAAAAACCTAATCCTTATTCGGACACGTCCGCTATGTTTGTAGGACTGCTTTTATATCCGGAGTCAATCTCTCGAAGGGTGAATTCGCGTTGATTCTCAGAACACATTATTCCGGCGAGATCGGTCCTGAGATGGACGGATCTGAGGTGAAGCTAGCAGGTCATGTACACGAGATTCGCGACCTGGGTGGGATATGTTTTTTGATACTCAGAGACCGTGAAGGCCTTGCGCAGATCACGGTTCTGACAAAAAAAGCGGATCGAAAGCTTGTGGAGACCGTGCGCGGCGTGAGCAGAG
This sequence comes from uncultured Methanotrichaceae archaeon, assembly GCA_964570975.1. Lineage (GTDB taxonomy): Archaea > Halobacteriota > Methanosarcinia > Methanotrichales > Methanotrichaceae > Methanothrix_B. The sequence continues at coordinate 39,250 of CAZMZV010000003.1, forward strand.
AGAGCGTGGTTCTGGTTCAGGGTATGGTCAAGGCAGAACCTAAGGCACCGAACGGCTTTGAGATCATTCCATCATCTGTAGAAGTATTATCGAAAGCCGATTCGCCCCTTCCCCTGGATCCAACCGGTAAGGTGGATGCTGAGCTCGACACGCGGCTTGACGCCAGATTCCTGGATCTCAGAAGACCCACATCGCTGGCCGTCTTCAAGATAGAATCCGCGGTTCTCAGGAGTCTGAGAGATACATTTTACGAGAACGGCTTCATAGAGGTCTGCACTCCGAAGATCGTGGCCACCGCTACAGAGGGTGGCACAGCTCTCTTCCCCATAAGCTATTTTGAGAGGGAGGCATTCCTGAATCAGAGCCCGCAGCTGTATAAGCAGATGCTGATGGCAACAGGTCTAGACAGGGTCTTCGAGATAGGGCCCATATTCAGGGCTGAGGAACACGACACACGGAGACACCTTAACGAGGCGATATCCGTGGATATAGAGATGAGTTACGCAGATCACGATGACGCCATGAAGCTTCTCGAAAATGCTGTCGTCGCTGCTTACAGATACGTCGCGGAGAACTGCGAGAAGGAGCTGAAGATTCTTAATATAGATTTGGTGGTTCCAAAGACGCCGTTCCGGAGGATCACATACACAGAGGCCCTGGAGATGGCGAGCGAGAGGGGAAGAAGGAGCATGGAATGGGGAGATGATATAGACACGGAGACCGAGCACTACCTGGGCTCTATCATAGGGGAGCATTACTTCCTCACCGACTGGCCCAGCTCTGTCAAGCCATACTATACACAGCCTTATGAGGACAGGCCTGAGATATGCAAGGGCTTCGATCTGATGCATCCATCGATGGAGCTTGCGAGCGGCGCGCAGCGCGTGCACGACTATGAGCTTCTGGTCTCGAGGATCAAAGAGAAGGGGCTGAATCCGGATAGCTTTGAATTCTATCTGAAGCCGTTCAGGTATGGAATGCCCCCGCATGCTGGCTGGGGTCTCGGCCTGGCTCGTTTGGTCCAGACGATGCTGGGGCTGGAGAACATAAGGGATGCGGTGCTATTCCCGAGGGACAGGAGGAGACTCGTCCCGTGAGATTAAGGCAATAAGGCCAGTGGAGAATACGCTCAGAGGCTCTTCGAAAAACCTCATTAGAAGCTGCTAACCCCTGGAAATGGTTCGGGAACATTTTCGTACAAATGTATTTCAGTGTACTCGGCCTCGCAGTGAAGCTGAAGCTCGAGAGGATTCGAAGGCCCTCCGGATCTTTTTAAAGTGAGATTGCTGGAAGCAGCGAGATCTGTTGCAACTGACGCAGGCCTTCGATATATCCATCGACCTCAAGTACCTGTCCGGATAAGCGCTGAGGCCAGAAGTTTGGACCTTTACGCTTCTGCATCTAAGAAACAATTAATCCTTATTCGGACAGGTCCGATCTCAATCTGGAAAAGATATTTAAGTGATGCTACTGATAGTGACACTAATAGTGGTATTCATGTTACTGATGAGGTGATTAATTTGCCAAAATGCATTACTTTGATGATATTAGTAGCACTCATCTTGGTACCTATATCGCTCGCATATGAGCCCCTTTGGCTCGGCCGTGGTAGCCATGATGTCTTAAATCTTGAATCTGGCGCGCGATCCCCGGGCTATATCCCATCATTTGGGCCGAATGGATTCGCCGCGCCTAGATCACCCCAAGTGATGGCCCTCTCTCCCGGAGCCATGGTCAACCAGGCCAGAAACCTCCTTTCAGAAGCGGAAAAGGCCAGAGATGAGACGTTTGAGGCATATAATTTAACCATGCTAATGATGCTCTACGCCTCTGAGAACGCGAGCATCGCGAGATCGATGGCTGAGGCCGCTGAGAGAAGCGCAGCTCAGGGAAGAGCAACGCTCAACGAGACTTTGAGGATGAGATCCGAGATTGATGCCATCTACAACATGACGAGGCTCATGATGCTCTACGCCTCTGAGAACGCGAGCATCGCGAGATCGATGGCTGAGGCCGCTGAGAGAAGCGCAGCTCAGGGAAGAGCAACGCTCAACGAGACTTTGAGGATAAGAGATAGCATCCAGAGGAGCAGCACATCAAGAGCAACAGCTGCGATCTCTAGTGAAGAGCTCATGGCAGAGGATGAAGGAGCATAGCAGACTAATGTCAGACCATAAGCATACAGCCGCTTCGATCCTCCCAGGATTAGCTATATATTCATGATTTGCTTCATACTGCGTTGCCTTATGCGGGACAGTAGGGTAGCCTGGTCCATCCTCGAGCGTTTGGGACGCTTGGACCGCGGTTCGAATCCGCGCTGTCCCATCATATTATGACGATATCCTCACAAGACCCGCATGCTTTTTTTATATCGTCGAGCTTCGCCCCTGGAAAGTGATCCAAGATACAGACGTCTGCTGCATCCACAGCTGAGAAAAGCTCTCTTATGTCTCCGTGGTATACATCTATCTCGCATGCGCCTCTTGCTCTTCCCACCAGCTTCGCTTCATAACCTACAGGCGCTCCGTCGATATCGAAGGTCTCCAGGCTTTCTATTCCAAGCAGAGACCTGTTTACCTTGAGGTTCAGGAGGACATTCTCAACCGCAGGAAGCCAGATATCGTTCATCACAACCCTCCTCGCGCCGGCCAGCACACAAACAAGTCCGAGGGTTCCAGGGCCGCAGAGGCCATCGATCACGCTTCTTCCATGAAGCTTTAGGCCCTCAAGAACCCGTATCTTCGGATAGTTCTCCCTGGGGAATTCTATGTGGATCTTCGACTGGCTCTTGTATATCACAAGATCTCCGTAGATGCTCTGCACCACATCGCAGCGCATATCACAGCCTGCAAGCAGCTCCCAGGTATGTCCACCCCTCATGGAGTCCACAACACCAGGTCTGTTTCTATCGCGCCTGATCACCCCCTTCACCTCTGGGATCTCGAGCAGCCTGGTGGCGGCTTTTATGCTCACCTTCTCCATGAGGAGCAGAAGCTGAGATTCGCCGAGGCTGGGAGGGTACGGATAGGGATATCCGATCTCCACTATCGGCGAACCAACGCTTCGAAGAGGCTCGCGATCGTCGCGAATGCCCTCATCCACAAGCACATCCATCGCCTCGATCATGACGAGATCGAGGGGGGCCTTTCCACAGAATTCGCACCTCTCCAGGCCCTTCGTCGACAGAGACCTTCTCGGAGCTTTCTTGTCGATATATGGTGTGGGTCTGCACTTTTGGCAGGCCATGTAAATTTTATCTAGAGATTCCAGAACAGATGTGGCGGACTTTACGCATTGCTTTCCACATGACGGGCAGTCCATGGTGACAATTGGCCGCTGCAGATATGTAACATTTTCTTATGCCATGCGCGCAAGGCCCAGAGGAGCTCTTTGAGATCCTGATTTCGCAGCCACTTCGTCCTCATTTCGTATACGATCCATCTGCTATACCAGAAGATTTGTAAACAATAAGTGATTAGGCACGGAGAAGGTGGTCTTAAGATGGCACAGAGAGGCATTAGGGAGTTTGATGCCAAGAGGTTGTTGGCCAGATTCCTTCCCGAATACCTCGATGATTTCGCATACAAAGGAGAGGTCGCTCTGATCGGGCCTGAGACGGATCCGGATCATCTCGTCTCTGAGAATCCATGGCTTCTCGAGAAGAGGCTTGTGGTTAAGCCAGATCAGCTGTTCGGTAAAAGAGGAGTCCACGGCCTTGTGATGTTAAACGCTTCTTGGGAAGAGGTTAAGGAATATCTCAAGAAGAACATGAATCGAGAGGTGACAATCGGCGGAGTAAAAGGCACTCTAACCCATTTCCTGGTGGAGCCCTACGTGCCTCATGATAAAGAGTTCTATGTAGCTATAAGCTCGGATCGTGATGGTGATACGATATACTTCTCCACCGAGGGGGGCGTTTGCGTAGAGGAGAACTGGGACAAGGTCGTTCAGATACATGTCGATATCCTGGATGGCATCGATTCTGTTGATATAAAATCAAAACTCCCGGCCTCTACTGAGAGGGAGCGAATAGCCAGATTTCTGGAGGCTCTCTTCAAGTTCTACGTCGATCTGGGGTTCGCCTATCTCGAGATCAATCCCTTCGTGATTTCCAATGGTGGAATAATCCCATTGGACATGGTCGCAAAGCTTGATGATGCCGAGGAGTTCTGGTGCAGGAAGAAGTGGGGTGATATAGTATTCCCGGAGCCATTTGGCAGAAGCCTCACGCCGGAGGAGCTCTTCATAAAGGAGATCGATGCGAAGACGGGAGCATCCCTGAAGCTAACGATATTGAATCCAAAGGGAAGGGTCTGGACGATGGTGGCCGGCGGCGGCGCCAGCGTCATATACACAGACACGATATGCGACCTGGGATTCGCCGGAGAGCTGGCAAATTACGGTGAGTACAGCGGAGATCCGAGCACAGAGGACACCTACCATTATACCAGAACGATTCTCGATCTTATGACCAGAGAGAAGGATCCTCGAGGGAAGGTGCTGCTCATCGGTGGGGCCATAGCGAACTTCACAGATGTTGCGAGCACGTTCAAGGGTGTGGTTATGGCCCTGAGAGAGTATCAGGATAAGCTCAGAGAGAATGATGTCAAGATATACGTTCGCAGAGGCGGCCCGAACTACGAGGAGGGGCTCAGGATGATGCGCGAGCTGGGCAAAGAGCTTGGCATACCCATAGAGGTCTACGGTCCAGAGACGCATATGACGAGAATAGTGCCTCTGGCGCTGAAGGGGGTGTGAGCTGTGAGCAGAAGGCCTGAGTATATTCTATTCGACAGAAATACGACATCTTTTGTCTATGGCTATCAGGTGAACGCCATCCAGCGAATGCTCGATTTCGATTACATATGTCAGAGGGAGAAGCCCAGCATTGCTGCGATAATAAACCCCAGCAGATCTGGGATCCACAAGGCATTCTGGGGCACAAAGGAGATCCTCCTACCCATGTACAGAACAATAGCAGATGCCGCTGAGAATCATCCGGATGCGGATGTGATGGTGAATTTCGCCTCCCACAGATCCGCGCTCGACACAACCCTGGATGCTCTGAGAGAGGATACGATAAGAACTGTGGCGATAATAGCAGAGGGCGTCCCTGAGAGGCATGCCAGGATTATAGGTGCGACCGCGAGAAGGGCGAAGAAGACTATAATAGGACCCGCCACAGTTGGCGGCCTGACAGCAGGTGCATTCAGGATAGGAAATACCGCAGGGACCATCGAGAACATTGTCGCATGCAAGCTATACAGACCCGGATGCGTTGGCTTTGTATCCAAATCAGGTGGCATGCTCAATGAGGCGTTCAATATAATCTCGAGGAACTCGAATGGTGTGTACGAGGGCATAGCGATAGGTGGCGATAGATATCCCGGCTCGAGCATGCTCGATCACATACTCAGGTATGAGGCCAACCCGGAGATAGCGATGATCGCCTGCCTGGGAGAGCTCGGCGGTGAAGATGAGTACCTGATCGTGGATGCTTTAGAGGGTGGCAGGATTACGAAGCCGCTCGTCGCCTGGGTGACGGGAACATGTGCGCCCTATCTGCCTGCTAGCGTTCAGTTTGGGCATGCCGGTGCGAAGGCTGATACTGAGAAGGAGACGGCCCAAGCGAAGAACAGGGCCTTGAGGGAGGCCGGAGCACATGTGCCGGAGTCGTTTGATGGCTACGGCGATGATATAAGAAAGGTCTATGAGAGTCTCAGGGCGGAGGGAAAGGTCAGAGATGTTATAGAGCCTCAGATTCCGACGATACCTGTGGATTACAGCAAAGCCCTATCCACGCGAATGATCAGAAGGCCAACGACGTTCATCTGCACGATCTCGGACGATCGGGGCGAGGAGGTGCTTTACGCTGGCATACCTCTGAGCGATGTTCTGGAGAAGAACATGGGTATCGGAGGGGTCATAGGCCTCCTCTGGTTCAAGAAGGTGCTTCCCGATTATGCGGCAAAATTCATAGAGCTCGTTCTTCAGATCGTCGCGGATCACGGGCCTTCGGTCTCCGCAGCTCACAACGCGATTGTTGCATCATGCGCCGGCAAGGATCTCATATCCTCGCTTGCAAGCGGCCTGCTCACCATAGGTCCGAGGTTTGGTGGCGCAATCGATGATGCGGCAAGGGAATTCAAGCGCGCTTACGATGCAGGCCTCACACCAGAGCAGTTCGTGAATGAGATGAAGCGAAAGGGTGTGAACATCCCCGGCATCGGCCACAGGATCAAGAGCGTCAAGAACCCAGACAAAAGGGTCCAGCTGCTTATCGATTATGCTAGGAGAAACTTCGCGAGGACGGACCTGCTCAACTATGCGCTCCAGGTTGAAGCGATCACGACTGCGAAGAAAGGAAACCTGATACTGAATGTCGACGGATGCATAGGCATACTCTTCCTGGATCTGATGGCATCTTGTCCAGTCTTCACGCAACAAGACATCGACGACGTCCTAAAATACGGCTATCTCAATGGCCTCTTCGCTCTGGGCAGGACGATAGGCATCATAGGCCACATACTCGATCAGAAACGTCTGGGAGCGAGGCTGTACCGGCATCCGTCAGAGGATATCGCCTTCATGCTGCCGGATCTGCAGGGATGAGGCCAACTCTTTCTTTGCTTTTTTTGCGGTGCTGACTAAGTCGAGATGTTGATAGCGGTCGATTCCTATCAAAGTTCGGATTTGTGTGATTTTCTCCCTGCTATCGAAAAACCTTCATAACCGAAGGTCACCCATGGGAATGAAGACCTGTGCCCCCTATTTTTAGGCATATAAAGCCGAAGCATAGCGATTAGCTCTGGGCAATAGGCACTTTGCTATATTAAGATGAAACGATATTAGTTACCTCATTTTTCTCTCTCCTTTGCCTAATGGTTGGGGAGCTTAGGTGAAGATGGTTCGGAGAATTTTAGTACCAATTCAAAAGTTGTTTAACACAGTATGAACTGCGAATACTTTATAATTAAGCTGGACCATAATTTAATCAATGCGCTTCCAGATTCTGGATGCAAACTATATCTACGACGAGAACGGCTACCCGATAGTCCAGATCTTCGGCATCGATGAAGACGGGGGTAGTGTGATCTGTCGGGTGTCAGGGTTCAGGCCCTATTTTTATGCGAGCGTTCACGATCTGAGCAGCGCTGCAGAGGCCGTTAGATCTCTCGGTCTTGATGTCGAGATCGTCGAACGCTTCGAGCCCATCGGTTATCAATCCAGACCGAGCAAGATGCTGAGGATAATCGCCAAGGATCCGAAGTCTGTAAGGGAGATCAGAGAAAAAGTCCGGGATATTCCATCTGTTAAAGACGTATATGAGACAGATATACTATTTAAAAACAGATTTCTTATAGATACTGGTCTGGGCGGGATGGCGTGGGTCAGGGTGCCAGATGTACATGAGAGAGATGAGAGGCATGAGAGGCGGCGATATCTTCTCGATATATCTCTGGAAGATCTCGTGCCGGAGGATATCGAGAGCACAGCACCTCTGAGGTACATGGCGTTTGATATCGAATGTCTTCCAGAGAATGGCGATATGCCACAAGCTGAGAGGTCGCCTGTTATACTCATAAGCATGGCATTTGATCCACCGTACCGGGGGCTCAGCGATCTGGTTCTTGTGGGAAAGCTATTGAGGTGCGATAGAGCGGATGTGATGGACTGCGCTGATGAGAGGGAGATGCTCGCCAGATTCGCGTTCATCATAAAAGACTACGACCCAGACATCATCGCCGGCTACAACTCGAATGAGTTCGACATACCATATCTAAAGGAGAGGGCATCAAGGCTTGGCATCGAGCTCGATATCGGTCGGGACGGAAGCACGTGGCTCATCAGGAGAATTATAAGCCAGAATAATGTAGCCGTAACAGGGCGGGTCGTTGTGGATCTCCTCCCCATCATCAGATCGACATTCAGCCTGAAGCAGTACACGCTGAGAAATGCCGCAATGGAGCTGATCGGAGAGGAGAAGCATGATGTCGACCCCAAAAGCATGGAATCGATATGGCTGGAGGATGGGGCTCGTCTCAGAGAGCTCATTAGCTACTCGAGACGGGACGCGGTACTTGTTATGCAGCTTCTCCAGAGGCTCAGACTGATTGACAAGTACATAGCGCTGGCCAAGGCAAGCGGCTCCCTTCTTCAGGATATCGTCAACGGCGGCCAGAGCGGAATGGTGGAGAGCCTGCTGCTGAGAAGATTCCGGGAGCATGGAAGGGTCTTGCCGCCAAAGCCGGACTCTGAGGAGTCCGACGAAAGGTTCATGGATGCAGAAGAGCTGAAAGGCGGCGCAGTCCTTCCGCCTGTCAAAGGCCTCATCGAGGATGTGGTTATTCTAGATTATAAGTCTCTTTATCCGACGATAATGATGGCCCACAACCTCTGCTACACAACGGTTGTGACCGATGAGCGTCCTGATGAGGTGATCCGATCTCCCTCAGGCGGTGTGTTCGCTGCCCCGTCTATCTACGAGGGCATAGTTCCGAAGATACTCAGAGAGCTCCTGGAGAAGAGAACCGAGGCTAAGAGGCTCATGAGGCAGGCGGGAGATGATGAGAGGAGGGTGCTTGACGCGAAACAATACGCTCTCAAGATACTGCTGAACAGCTTCTACGGATACTCGGGATATGCCAGGGCTAGGCTGTACAGTCTCGTTCTTGCGAACGCGGTGACAAGCTTCGGCAGGCACAACATACTGAGGACGAAGGAGATGATCGAGGAGATCGGCTCGATCTATGTGGTAGACGGCAAGGCTGTGCTCGCCGGAGAGATGCCTGTAGAGAATGCGAAGCGCTACGATCTCTCCGTAGTTTATGGCGACACGGACAGCGTCTTTGTGAAGATATCATCCGATCTGCCCGTCTCGATAGAGGATGCGGAGCTTGTCGGCAGGAAGATAGCGGAGACTATCACAGCCAGACTGCCGGATCCGATGGAGCTCGTCTTCGAGGCATTCGCGAGAAGGGCGATATTTCTGGCCAAGAAGCGTTACGCCTTATGGCTCTTCGAGAGGAACGACAACGGGTGGCGCGACAGGATAAAGGTCAGAGGGATGGAGACCGTGCGCAGGGATTGGTGCGATCTCACATCCAACACGCTCAAGAGATGCCTGGAGCTGATACTCAAGGAGGGCAGGGTCGATGACGCCGTGGAGCATGTAAGGAATGTGATCGAGAGGCTCAAGGGGATGGACATCAGGAGGGACAGGGAGCTGCTGGATGATCTCATACTGACAAGACGTCTGACAAAGGAGACCTCCTCGTATAAGAACAAGCAGCCGCACATTCAGCTAGTCGAGAAGATGCGGAGGCGCGGGGGAAGGGTGCCCGGCATAGGCGATAGAGTCGCGTTCGTAATAGTAAAAGGCAATAGAAAGTCGCTGTTCGTCGACAGAGCAGAGGATCCGGAGTACGCCGTCGAAAACAACCTGCCAATAGATACAGACTACTACATAGAGAAACAGCTCCTTCCGCCTGTCCTGCGGCTGTTTACACCATTTGATATAGGCAGGGAGAGCTTGCTGCAGTGCAGACAGCAAAAGAACCTATTGCACTTCGATCAGAAACCCCAAAGGCAGCGATCCCTCCTGGACTTTTAGATCCTAAGCTCCCCAACCATTAGGCAAAGGAGAGAGAAAAATGAAGCACATAATATCGTTTCTTCTTCATATGGCAAAGTGTATATTGCACAGTGCTAATCGCTATGCTTCGGCTTTATATGCCTAAAAACGGGGGAGCTTAGGTTAGATATTTTGCGAGATCCGCTGAATCTCTGGAAAGGTTAATAACAAAGAGAGCCGCAGGAGATCACATGGGCTCGTAGGGTAGAGGACATCCTAGCGGGCTTCGGAGATCAGATCGAGGATACCCGCTGACCTGGGTTCGATTCCCAGCGAGTCCGTCTTTCTTTTTGATGCATCAGTAAAAAATATGCCATCATTGGAATTTTTTGCGCTCAGCATCTCTATACCGCAGTGTACGCGGCGATATACGTCAGAGATTTTACGTAACCTCTGAGAGCCTCGCCGGGCCGCGAAAAGTATCCTGGCTCTATCACTGTTCCCGGGTATATGCTCGTATGGATGCCTGTCTTCACATCATCCCCCATGATGACCCCGAGCTTTCTTCTCCCCGTATCCACAAGCATGCCCTTAACGTAAGATCTTATGTTCTTGTTGTCGTGTCTGAGATTCGAGATGATCGTGCCTGCACCAAGGTTGCAGTTGTAGCCGATAACGCTGTCCCCCACATAGGAGAGATGGCCTATCTTGGTTCCATCCATGATAGTCGAGTTCTTTATCTCAACAGCATTTCCCACTCTGACGCTGTTGCCAATACATGTGCCAGCTCTGATGTAGCAGTTCGGTCCTATATCGCAATGCTCTCCAATCCATACAGGACCCTCGATATAGGCACCGGCCCTTATCAGTGCGCCGCTGCCCACATGCACATCTCCCTTCAGAGTGGCGCCGTTTTCCACCTCACCTTCTATCATCGGAACCCGTCTGGCCAGAACAGCGTTCGATGCCGTGAGCAGATCCCAGGGCACTCCAACCTCGATCCACTCGCTGAGCTCGACCGCCCATATCCTTCTCCCAGCTGCAACAAGAGCATTTATTCCATCTGTCAGTTCGTACTCTCCACGAATCGATATCGGGACTTCAGCAAGTACATCAAATATCCCCCTGTCCATGAGATATATTCCCGCATTAGCGAGATCTGATGGCGGGGATGGGCTCTTCTCGATCACGCCCTTGACGAGGCCATCTTTGATCAGGAAGACGCCGTAGCGATTCGCCTCAACAACTCTATGGGTTGAAACGCTCAGATCCTCCAAGGACATCATATGTCTGAGAGCAGATACGTCCGGAAGCACATCTCCATTTATGACGAAAAATCTATCCTCGGTACGATCTCTTGCGGTCATCAACGCATGGCCAGTGCCGAGCTGCTCCTCCTGTATCGCGTAGTCGATATGCACGCCGAAATCGCTGCCGTCCTTGAAGTAGGATGTTATGGATTCCCGGCGGTAACCTACAACGATAACGAATCTATCTATCCCCGCCTCTTTACACCGTTCTATTATCTCCCGCAGCAGCGGCATTCCTGCCACAGGAAGCATGACCTTAGGCCTGTTCGTGGTGAGCGGTCTCATCCGTGTGCCTTCACCGGCCGCGAGGATCACAGCTTGCATCTAATACACCTTCAGACCCACCCACGCTTCTCCCTATAAAGCGCGAGCATCTTCTCCACAGTTTCAGGATCTACGCGCCCGAGCGTGCTTACTGTTTCAAAGAACCTCTTCGGTATTCTGATCTTTGCCAGCTCAAAACCCTCACGCATCTTGAACCGGTACTTCTCCAGGAATATCTTTCTTCCTAGCTCAGTGAGATCCTCCCTGCTTTTAGTTATACCAACCGAGCCGAGTGCGTCTATTATGTTCTCCTCTGTATAAACCCCTCTGGCGAAGAGGCATCCGACAAGGGAGTTGAACACGCTCCTGGAGTCATCCTCTTTTATTATCTGATCCACCATCGCGGATATATCGAGTTGCTTCTTGGCCGCAGTCTGATCTATGCTGTATCCAGCGTTATCGAGATGCGAATGTCTGACCCCCACAATCTGCCCTACTATCGATGCAGGACCTGTATGGTAACCTGCGACCTCATTGCCGCCGAGAGCCATGGCAAAATCGCTCCCGCCATACTTCGCAGAGGCGAAATCGACTCCTTTCGCGAGTGCTGCATAGAACTCATTCGGCATGGAGACGATGTTCTCGATCGCCTTTAGGTAACCCTTGACGTTGTTCCAGCCCAGAGGCACGCCGAGAGTATCTTGCGGAGTTATCAGATCCCTCTCGTATGCCTCAGTCGCCCAGCCAAGAACGACACCTGTGCTTATCGCATCGAGACCCAGGCGCTCACATGCATCTATCAGCTCCAAAAGACCCTCAGCGGTTGTCACTCCGAGATTGCTTCCGAGGGAATATATCAGCTCGTAATCGTAGCTTATCCTGCGTACCTCAAACTCATGATGTGGCGTGAATGCGGTTTTCAGCATTGCTACATGTATGCATCCTATCGGACAGTGAGCGCATGATACGCGCCTGAACAGCAACTCCTCTGCGAGCCGCTCCCCGCTGATGTTCTCGGCCTCTGCAAATGAGGATGCTTGGAAGTTGCGTGTTGGAAGCCCTTTGAGCTGATTTAGGACGTTTATGTTTATGGCAGTCCCGAGATCGTGATACTTGTCCATGGCATCGGTCTGGACCACCATTCTGAAGATGCGGTTGTACACCTCGCGGTATCTCTTCGAGTCGGGGATCGGTACATCTTCAGTTCCCGATATAACAATGGCTTTGAGGTTCTTTGAGCCGAAGACCGCGCCGAGGCCGAGCCTGCCGAAATGTCTGTAGGTATCGACCACCACTGAGGCATAGCGGACCATCCTCTCTCCGGCAGGCCCTATCCGAATTATGCTCCTTCTTCCGACGCCCTTCTCGACGTCCCTCAGAATAACTCCAACACGCCCAGCACTTATTCCCCATATCGATGTTGCATCTCTAATCTTCACGTTATCGTTCTCTATCGATATGTAGCAGGGGCGTTCTGCTCTGCCTCTTATTACAATCGATTCATGACCGGCAAACCTCATAGCCATTGCAAGCCTTCCGCCTGCGTAACATTCTCCAAGCTCTCCGGTCAGCGGAGACTTGAACTGAGCCACGGTCTTGGTCATCGCAGGAAACATCGTGGATAGAGGGCCTATGCTGAAGATGATCGGCGCCTCTGGTGACAGAGGATCGACACCCTCTGGCGCCTCCTCGAGCAGAAGCTGTGTTGCAACTCCCGTCCCTCCAAGCCATTCCTCGAAGAGATCTTGCCGCTCCTCGATCCAGCTCTCCCCTCTAGTTAGATCTATGTATAGAACCCTTCTCAGCATCGAACCACCTCAATCCACCTCAATCAGCTTGAGGACATCATGCGGGCAGAAGGCAACACATGCGCCACAGTGCTTGCACTTCAGAGCCTTTGAATCGCTGTCAAGGGATATAGCACCTATAAGACATGCAGCCACGCACTTTCCGCATCCTGTGCATAGATCTCTGTCAAAGGCTACGCTACCATCATCTCTTCTCGATAAAGCACCTGTCGGGCATGCTCTTACGCAGGCGGGGTCATCACATGAACGGCAAACCACTATGATGGGGTCTCCCTCGATGCCGCCCTGTGTCTTGATCTTTATCGCTGAACGCTCGAGGGAGGCGCGCCCCGTGTTTATCCTGCTGCATGCGAACATGCAGCTCAAGCAGCCGATACATCTCTCTGGATGTGCAACCTTCAACTTCCTGCGCTTTTTAGGTTTCTTCGGCGCGACCTCTTGGGCCTTATCAACAACAGCTCCTGCCATCTTAATCATACCTCTTCACAGTATTATGCTTTAGCTTCCCAGATAAAATATGATCTCAAGGGATATATAGCGAACTCCTATCTCGTGAGATGTCCGAAGCTGCAACCTATGCCGGAGGGCAAGCTCTATCGGTATCTCGTGGCTAAAAGATCCTTTTCCATATACGGCTCATTCAGCCTGTAGCCCAAGGAGGCATAGTAGCCCCTGACACCTATACCGCTTGTCACGTAGATCTTATCATAGCCGGCATCTTTTGCCAGCTCCTCTGCCCTCTCGAGGAGCTTGGAGCCTATCCCGCGGTGCTGCCATCCCCCTTTCTTTCCAAGAGGCACCATCGGCCCGTAGACATGCAGCTCCCTGATCCTCGCCTCCCTTCCGAGCCTGAGCCTGAGAAACGCTACAAGCGTATCATCGACCGTCTCGAAGGATATGAAATGCTCTGTGGAGCCGCATGCTTCATAGCTCTCGATGTTTAGGGATAGATCGCCCCCGGATATGCCGCGAAGACCAGCCTCTCTGCATCTTATGCATCTGCACCTACCACCGCGGTCCTCGAGATGGCGCCTGGCAAGCTGTCTGAGGTTGCTCTTTTTGACGCCTGCTGCTATGAGGTGGGCTGGTATGTCCCTCTGAACACGTTGAAGTCGTGTGTACCTCGGCAGCATACCTTTGATGCGGGAGATGAGATCTGCGGCCTCTTCAGAGTCCAGCGGCTCGTATTCGCCGCGTTTCCACATGTTATAAAGCTCCGTTCCCTCTATCACCAACGTGGGATATATCTTCAGGTAATCCGGACGGAAGTTGGGATTCTCGAATAGATCCTTGAACATCTTTAGATCCATCTCAGGGGTTGAACCGGGCAGGCCGGGCATCATATGAAATCCAACCTTCAGGCCGGCCTCTCTTAAAAGGCGATTTGCTTTTACGGTCTCCTCTACAGTATGACCCCTTCTAATTTTTATGAGAACCTCGTCATAGAGACTCTGCACCCCAAGCTCGACCTTCGTGGCGCCCAAGTATAGCATCCTCTTGATGTGTACAGCCTTACACCAATCAGGCCTCGTCTCGAAGGTTATGCCGACGTTTCTCACAGATGCTCTGTTGTTATCAGCTGCCACCTCTCTGAACGATCTCCAGATTGTATCTTTGTTTGCATAGGGATGATCATTCATAGCCTCCAGGCATCTCTTCACGAACCAGCACTGGTATCCCAGGGGCATGGAGGTGATAGTCCCACCCATTAATATCAGCTCTACTTTATCCACGGGGTGCCCGATATCGGAGAGCTGTTTGAGCCTTGCTGCCACCTGCTCATACGGATCGAAGTCATGCTGTATTGCCCTCAGCGCAGCAGGCTCTCTTCCGGTATAGCTCTGAGGAGAGCAGCGCCCACCCAAAACACCGCCAGGGCATGGAACGCAGACGCCATGCGGACAACGCGCGGGCCTGGTCATCACTGCGACCACGGCAACCCCTGAGAGCGTCCGTGTGGGCTTTTTAATGAGCAGTTTAAGAGAACCGCGCTCGTCCTCTCTCGCTGCATTAAGTATCTCCGAGTTGCTCGGTATCGATGGTAGCTTCAGCTGAACTGCAAGCGACTTCTTCGCCCTCTCCAGATCCTCTTCGCTCTTTATCGCCCCTGAGGATATCGCCTCTATGATCTCACGGAACCCGCTATACATGAGCCCTCTTCATACCTCCCAGCGGACATTTGGCGGTCGCCTGCCAGGTGATTCCGGAGATTCGGCAGGCCATCCGATGGATATTATGGCAACTGGTATGACACCATCCTCTATGCTCAAGATCTCCCTGACCATCGCATCATCGAATGCGCCATTCCAGCAACAGCCTAGACCCATCGCGTGCGCCGCCAGCAACATACACATTATCGCCGCATCGGCATCCTGGATTGAATAAAGGTTTCCTCTCTCCCCGTATCTTCGGCTGGACCTCCTTACATCAGCGCATACAACCACATCAAGAGGGGCCGAGGCTATATGCGTCTGTCCGTAAGCCGCAATGGCCAATGCATTCTTCAGATCCTCTCGCATTACCACGATGTACCTCCTCGCCTGTAGGTTCCCCGCAGATGGCGCCAGCTCTGCAAACTCGAGAAGCTTCTCCACTGTATCTCTCGGTATCTCCCTCTTCTGATAGGCCCTGATAGACCTCCTTCCTTCGAGAGCATCGAATATATTCATGATTGTATGTAGAACACAGCTGGATTTAGATTTAACCTGCCTCGGCGAGGCCGTCCGAACAAGGAAATACGACTGAGAGAAGCAAATGCCTTAAAGCTCTTCTTTATGACAGTCCTTTTTTATACAAAAATATTACGAAATTATCTTATATTCTTACCAATATGGCATCATGAATGAATAGCGAAACGACATGAATGTAGCGGCAGTTATAAAATCACGTGGCGTCGTTCATATGAACTGCTCTGTCAAAGAAGAGTGGAAACAATGTTCGTCAAATAAAATCTTATAAAGATTCTTTTTAGTAAAATCGATAGCTTACAATCACATTCATGTAAGCAAAACAGAGGAGAGAGACGAAACTATAATTATTATTTATTATATTTTTCTAGGAATGGTTTGCAAAAGGTCACCAGAACCAATAGCTTTATTAATAATGAGAATAATTATTCGTTAACATCTGTCGCTGCTATCCTTCAGACCATGCGGCAGATGGAGATGAAAGGAGGTTTATAAAAAATGGCCGAGGAAACCGCAAAGACCGCAGTCCTTCTCGAGGAGAAGAGGCTATTCCATCCTCCAAAGGATCTTGTGGAGAACTCAAATGTCATGCAGTGGATGAAGAAGAAGGGCTTCAAGACCGAGAAGGAGATGCGAGAGTGGTGCTCCAAGAACTACGTGGAGTTCTGGGATGAGATGGCTAAAACGTATGCGGACTGGTTCGAGCCATACAAGCAGGTCCTCGACTGGAAGCCCCCCTATGCCAAGTGGTTTGTGGGCGGAAAGTGCAACATGGCCTATAACGCTGTGGACAGACATGCGAAGTCCTGGAGGAGGAATAAAGTAGCATATATAGCTGTCGGAGAGCCGCTTGGCGATGTGAGGAAGTTCACATACGGAGATCTCTACAGAGAGGTCAACAAGCTGGCGAATGGCCTGAAGAGTCTTGGAGTTCAGAAGGGCGACAGGGTAAGCATTTACATGCCCATGATTCCTGAGTTGCCCATAGCGATGCTCGCGTGCGCAAAGATAGGCGCGATACACAGCGTGGTCTTCTCGGGATTCAGCTCGAAGGCCTATGCTGACAGAGTGATAGATGCGGAGTCCAAGATATCCATTACCGCAGATGGCTTCTGGAGGCGCGGGAAGATCGTGGAGCTGAAGAAGCAGGCAGATGAGGGAATTCAGGACGCGCCAACTATAGAGCATCAGATCGTCTACAAGAGAACCGGCCAGGAGATACCCTGGAATAAAGACAGGGATATCTGGTGGCATGATCTTGTGAAGGATCAGCCTGCGGAGTGTGAGACGGAGCAGCTGGACCCAGAGCACAGGCTTTACATATTGTATACATCTGGCACGACAGGCAAGCCAAAGGGCATTGAGCATGCGCATGGCGGTTATTGTGTTGGAGTTCCGCAGACACTGCACTGGGTCTTCGATCTGAAGGAAGAGGACGTCTGGTGGTGCACCGCCGATATCGGATGGGTCACAGGCCACTCATACGTCGTGTATGGCCCGCTGAGCCTCGGCGCGACCAGCATAATCTACGAGGGGTCGCCTGATTATCCAGACTTCGGAAGATGGTGGTCTATAATAGAGGAGTTCGGTGTGAACGTGCTCTACACAGCCCCAACAGCCATAAGAATGTTCATGAGGGCTGGTGAGCAGTGGCCCGCTAAGTACAACCTTAAGAGCTTGAGGTTGCTGGGAACTGTCGGCGAGCCGATCAATCCAGAGGCCTGGATCTGGTACAGAAAGAACATAGGAAGAGATGAGCTGCAGATCATGGATACATGGTGGCAGACCGAGACCGGCACATTCATAGGCTCCCCATTGCCGATCACCCCGCTCAAACCAGGAAGCTGCACATTCGCGCTGCCCGGCTACAGCATGGATGTATGGGATGAGGCTGGAAAGCCCGTGCCTCCGGGCGAGGGCGGCAATATCGTCATACTTGAGCCATATCCATCGATGCTCAGAGACTTCTACAAGGATCCGCAGAGGTACATGAAGACGTACTGGGAGCACTACTGGAATGTCAGGCCGGGAACATACCTGGCGGGCGATAAGGGCAGAAGAGATGAAGATGGATACTTCTGGATCCAGGGCAGGATCGATGACGTGATAAAGGTCGCTGGCCACAGGATCGGCAACTCAGAGGTCGAATCAGCGGCGGTCGCACATCCAAAGGTCGCAGAGGCAGCAGTCATCGGCAAGCCCGATCCGGTCAAGGGCGAGGTTATAATAGTATTCGCCATACTCAGAGAGGGTGTCCAAGAGAGCGAGGATCTCAAGAAGGATATCGCGAGGCATATCAGAGAGACCCTGGGACCGGTGGCAACACCCGAGGCGATCTACTTCGTCAAGGATGTGCCGAAGACCAGATCCGGAAAGATCATGCGCAGGGTCATAAGGGCAAAGGCAATGGGCCAGCCGGTTGGAGACATCTCCACCCTCGCAAATCCAGAAGCTGTGGACGCTATACCCAAGATCGTGTAGAGCGTCCCATTCATTTTTTAATCGCTTTGTGGCGATGATCGTGGTGTAGACGATTCTTTATTCGATAGGACAGGTTATCTCACAAGTTCATCGAATAGCATACATCACGATTGGACCTGCACGAATGTGCGTAAAAGACACGCTCTCTAAGCTACCAAAAAGTTAACATATCATTTCAATATACAAAGCAATTCATCATTTTGTAATAAATGAATCAGAATGGTTTATTTAAATACCAATAGCATGATTAATTATTATCATAATCAATCATTTTGTAAATTTGAACGTTAACTTTATAAATGAAAGAGATAATTATCGATCGTAATAATGCCGTGGAGCCACTCCATCCTGATTTGTCTGCGTGGAGGGCGGACGTGTATTGTTCGGAGAAGGGTGGCCGAAGGCAGAAATGATTGTTAAGGAGTGTCAGAATGGCTGAGCAAAAGGCTGCTACAACTGCGGTTCTTCTTGAGGAGACAAGAGTATTCAATCCCCCGAAGGAGCTTGCTGAGAACTCGAATGTCATGCAGTGGATGAAGAAGAAGGGCTTCTCCAGCGAGAGGG
>CAZMZV010000004.1:0-17168 GCA_964570975.1 uncultured Methanotrichaceae archaeon
AAGAAGGTCGATTATGCGGATTTTATGAAGACCCTTGCTCTCTCTTATCCAGAAGTGGTCCAGGATAACCTTAACACACATACGTCGGGTTCATTCTATGAAGCACTGCCTCCCGAGGAGGCTTTTGATCTTGCAAGGAGGTTCGAATTCCATTTCACTCCAAAGAAAGGAAGTTGGCTCAATATGGCTGAGATCGAACTCTCGGCTCTTTCAAAGCAATGCTTGGATCGCAGAATAGCAGATCTGAAGATCCTAAAGCAGGAGGTTAGTGCGTGGGTGAATGAAAGAAATTCACTCGGAGCAACTGTGAGATGGCAGTTCAAAAAGGACAATTAATGTTATGGTGCACTAGATAAGAATCCATGAAGAAGCTAAGCATAAAAAAGATAGTATGCTGCCCGATCCCTATCTGATTACCTCTATTGTAAAGACATCGGCAAAGGTTTCTGAGTTGCCTGATGCTGAGGCCGCTATGCTTACACTGTAGATACCAGGAGTCACATTTGCATTCCAGAGTCCAACATATTCGTATCCCGAACTGCGCAAGAGGTTCGTTCTTGACACCTCGGCCCCATCTGGACCGCTTATGAGAGCTGTGCAACGCAGAGAAGTATCCCCTCCAAGAGCCCTGACGCCACCGGCCTGCGATGGCTTGCTGGAATAGCCCAGTTGGATCGCACCTGACCCATTCCCGATGGCGCCCGATGCACCTAAAGAGAAGCCGCCAAATCCACAGGTAGCACAACCCATTACCTCGAGCTTCATCTCGCCGTTCTGTGAGGAGTTTCCACCAGCCTCATTCTTAACATCTTTAAAAGATGCCGTGATCGTCGTAGTCGCACCATATCTCACGGGATTGGGGTTGGCTTTTGCCTCTGCAAGCTCGAAGCCGAACTTGGGCCGATTGTCCAGCCAGTCACGCCAGGAATATAGCCTGGCATCATAACCGCAGAGAGTCAGCGTAAACCATACGAGGGAGGCCTCGAGACCGACATTTGTGTAAACCACTATAGGTCGATCCTTCTTCAGGCCGATGAATACTCTATTCAGATCCTCTTCTGACTTTATATTATCCCCATCGAGAACGTCCTCGTATGGGATGTTTACTGCCCCAGGAATAGAGTTCATCCTGAACTCGACGGCAGGCCTGGCGTCAACTATCTGTGCACCACCGTTAGCAACATAGTCGTAGGTGGCAAGAAGCTCAGGCTTGAGCCGGGGAGAGTATTCCGTCCTAGGTCTTAAAGCTGGCATCTCACTTGTATTGAGGCCAGCCGCCTCCCAATCCTCAATTCTACCTTCCAGAATCCTGACATTCTCATGCCCCAAGTACCTGAGCAGCCAGTAGGTGAATACTGATGGTGTGGGGCCACCGCCGCAAGGAAGACACTCGCCTGCTATAACCAGAGAGTCGTTGGCTGATATGCCTGCATCTCCAAGCAGTAGTGCTATCTCGGAAACAGTCTTTAAAGTCCAGTCTTCCTCCATAAAATTCTCATAGTTGAGGCTGACTGAGCCTTCGATGTATCTGGTTGCACTTGGGCTGATGTCAAGGATAACATCCTCTGCGCTAATGTCACTTGGAGATATCAGAGCCTCTTTGAAGCTGCCGCTTCGGGCCTCGGTGCTGTTATTAACAAGAGGTGTGAGTGAAGATTCGGCTGCAGCAAGGTCTGTGCTTTGAGCCACTAGCTCTGTCTGCAGGTTCTGCGGTTGGGAATTCTGCTGCGTTTGGTCATAGGCAGCCTTCTTGGCAAGCCATCCGTCAAGGTCAGTCCAGTCCGGACAGGTGGGGCAGAACTCGCCATTCTCAGTTCCCGCCAGGGCAGGGTTCAGGAGTATAGCATTGAGCATCAGACTTAAGCACGCGAGTGAAGTCATCGCAAAAGGCTTGCCTGATGGGCCGTATGGTCTATGTTTTGTCTGTGCCGCAATAGCTCGAAAGACATCCAAACTGATCAACTCAAATATCGGAGACCGGGGCTCAATCACTTTCAACCGCTCCAGCCCCCTCAGAATCGTCTTGGACCAGATCAGGATGTGATCTAACATATGATGTGATCACATCGCCCAACTTTTCTGCCACCAGCCTGCAATCCTCCTCCTTGAAGCTGAGCTGGTGGGACTTCTCTATCCCCATATCGGTTATCACTACACCGACCTCGGACTTGAGTCCGGCGTGTTCTAGCGTCTTGGCAGCGCATCTGACCTGGCAGCCGTCAATGGCCACCAGCAGATCGCCCCCCTTGGCTGACTCGACCATGCCGCTGTGGTGAGCTCCGATCCCTGCAAGACAGACTAGCCTTCCAGTACCATTTTTTGTGAGATCCACGGCGGCCTGGTTGGCTAGCTGGCCCACATTGGAGCCTCCGGAACATGAGAAGATCAGGATCCTGGAGGATCCGCATAGACAGTTATCGTTTTTCATCTTTTATCATCCTCATCTCTTCAGTAGCTTCTTGATCTCTTCCACATTTGGGACTTTACCCACAACCTTTGCCTCCCCATCGATGAAGAGCCCAGGGGTCATCATTACCCCCCGGTTCATGATCTCCTGGATGCTGTCCACCTTGACGATCTCGGCCTTGATTCCGAGCTCCTGAACTGCCGTCTCCACGTTCTTCATCAGACTTTTGCACTTTGAACAGCCTGTTCCCAAGACTTCTATTTTCACCATTTTATTCACCTTATCTCTTTTTATCAATCAGCCTAAATTAGCTGCCAGTAGATGAGCGGCGCCAGAACAATGAGAGTCGCCCCTGTTATCGCACGGATGGCTACTCGGTGCTTATGTCTAAAAGCATCTACTTGCTCCGGGCTCATGCCCAGAGCTATGACGCCTCCCAAGAGCAGAACGGGCAGGACAATACCGAGGTTGTATATCAGCAGATATATCAGTCCATATGATGCATAGCCCTGGCTTGAGATAATGCCTATAATGGCAATATAGACGGCACCCACACAAGGTGCCTTGACCAGGGAGAAGAGTGCTCCTAAGAGGAAATACGCACCTATTCGCTGGCTGGCCAAGGCATTATAGACATACTTCATGGTCCAGTCCGTGCGGAAGAGAGACCCTCCACCGAGCTGTAGCCTTCGTGCGTCCTCTATCTGCAGTAGCCCCAAGATAATGAGCAACACAGCCAGAATAAAGCGGAACATGGCTGCTGCTGACTTATCCTGTAGAACATTGAATAAGCCTACACCAAAGATGTAATAGACCACGAAGATACCCAGTGTGAAGAAGGCAACCATAGTCATAAGATCCTTCTTTCGGCCAGTGCTGGCAAGCACGCTACTTGCGAGGAAGGCCAGTATGGCCAGAAGACAGGGATTGAAGCCTGCCAAGAGGCCGGCTACAAAGACAGTAACGGCCGAAGATGCTGAAAGATATCCAAGAGACGTCTCTGCATACGAGTTTTCATCAGATTCTGCACTCTTCAGACAGCTGACGTTCTGGCCTTCCAGTGCAGAAATGATAAGCACTTTGAGTTGCGTCTCGTCTCCGTCGTAGTCCCTGTAGCCTATGACCGAACTGCCAATAATTATGGAGGGAACGTCCTTGACCTTATGCTCACTAATAATCCTGTGCCCCTCGTTGCTTGAGAATGAATACTCCTCAATGGATATGTTCTCATAGTCAGACAGAACGGACTCCAGCACCCTGTCAGCAGCGGCGCACTTGCTGCATCCTGGAGATGTGATCATGATAATCTTGGAGCTAGAGCTGGCGGAGGTGCCTGATAAAACCGCGATTAGGACAGATACCAGCATAATCCCCATGATGCAGTATCTGAGCACATGCGACCTTGCAGTCCGGCTGTGATGACTCATACTCATATTAATTTAAAGATAGGATGGCGCCGGAGGATGGTTCTCTCCTGCTATAGCATTTCTTACTATTATCAGTTTGCGTCGTATCGAAGGACAGCCTTCTCTTCCTCTGAGCTTTCCATTGAGGCAAAAGCGATGGATGCATTATCACTTGCAACCAATACTACAGAAAAAGGACAGCCTTCACTGCATTCTACTGCCGCCTTCTTCACAAAATCGGTCGCATCCCATGTCTGCCATCCGATCTCCTGGATATCCAATGTGCCCAGAACCTCCGGATTATATTCAGGCTGATCGGCCCAGGTGATCGTATCCATAGCTGCCTGATTGTAGAGATGGAGGCTTACATATCCCGGCCTCTCGATCTCCTCGACGTACATCTTCAGGCTGCCGGATTTTATCTGCTGCGGCAGCGTTGTCATGCCCTCGAAGGTCAGGTAAGTTATCCTCACAGGCTGCCCGTTCTCGGAAGACGCCCAGAGAGTTTCCTCCGATCCGAAGCTCTGTTCACTGTTTTCCGAATCGGTGTATGTGTCCATCTTCAGCGCAGGAGTTAGACCCCATGCCAGTGCAGTACCCGCCAATAATAAGGCGAAGCCCAAAGCCAAAATGGCCTTATTTTTACGCGTTCCCATAGAAACCACCCATTCCACGAATCATGATACGATAGCTCCGTAAAGCATGCCAATGAATGTGGATACGATCACGACCAGCCATATGTAAGCGCCCCCCTTCTTTACGCCAATAGTCCTTGTGATCACGATCATATTTGGCAGCGAGAGCGATGGTCCGGCCAGAAGCAGTGCCAGAGCTGGACCTGGTGCCGTAATCCCGGTGCTGTAGCCGAAGAGCGTGCCGACGATCGGCACCTCCAGCAGCGTGGGCATGTATAGCAGAGCACCGATAACTGATGCAACAAAGCATGCGAGGAAGCTATTTGTCCCGAATATCGACCTGACCAGCTCGACCGGCAGGAAGTATCCTATGACACCTGTGATGAATGTCCCAACGATCAGCAGCGGGAAGATTCGCTTGAATAGCCACCATGTCTCGCCGAAGAAAGACCCCCTCTCCTCTGTCGAGAAGTGCCTTATCAGCATGAAGGCCGAAGCGACGACAAAAGCAGCCACTACAATCCATTTTGTTATGGTTTCCATCTTCGATGTAGCCGAGAGCAGAACGCCTACGAGCAGTGCGAGAAATATCAACGAGCGGTATCTTAATATGCCGCTTCCGCCAGATCCTGGAATCTCTTCGGAGGCGATGGGTTGAGCCGCGCTCTCGCATTTCTTCGATCCCCTCTCGAAGATTGTGGCCATTATAAGACCAATGATAACAGCCATGGAGACAGCAGCCACCGCCCTGGCAATCCCAAGGTCGAGACCGAGTACCCGCGCAGTCAGAATTATCGCCATCACGTTGATCGCTGGTCCGGAGAAGAGAAATGCAGTGGCCGGACCGATGCCAGCCCCGCGCCTCTCGATCCCTGCGAACATCGGCAGGACTGTGCAGCTGCAGACCGCAAGAATGGTTCCGGAAGTGGCAGCCACAGTGTAGCACAACCACTTCGGCGCGTCAGCTCCGAAGTACTTTATCACAGTCTCTTTCTGGAGCAGGGCAGATATACCGCCAGCAATGAAGAAGGCGGGAATAAGACAGGTAAGCACATGGGCTGATAGGTATTCAAGAAGCGTTTGTAGTCCCGATTGAAGGGCAGCAATTAAGAAGACTGTTATCAAGGCGTCCAACCACCATTATCTGTTTATAGAAGCCTCTAAGATCTCTCCGGCTTCCTTCAGGCTGGTTATTCTCTCAAGCACCACAACGTCAATGGCTCTGATGAGATCAAACACATGGGGATCTCTGATCCTATACAGAGTTCTCTTTCCATCGATCCTGCGATCGAGGATCCCTGCCTCGAAGAGAATGTTAAGATGTTTTGAGATCGTGGACTGTGACCTCGTGAATTGGGGGAGTATCTCGCAGACGCACCTCTCTCCTCCAGAGAGGTACTCCAATAGCTCGAGCCTAGTGGGATCTGCAAGCGCGCTCAATATCCTGACGCGCAGATCGAGAACTGATCTTTGAACCATAGCAGTATCTTCGTGTTCACATTTTCACATATAAACATATCGCTATAATACGATGTTTAACATAAAATTATTACTCTATAATTATAGTTATTAATTATATGCCACCAGTCCTTCAAAGCCGCCTTGGGATATTGAAATCGCCTCGTTAATCTGGGGTGTATGCTCTAGGGTATGTGTTTAGGTACCTGGGATTAGGTTGCTAGATGCTGATTCGTCCCAGGAGTGCTTAATATAAATTAGCATGTATCTAATAAGGAAACGTTATCGTCAGACTATGTAATCAAAAAAGGCTCTAAATGAAAAGGCAACAAAGTGTGGTACGAAATGGGTCTATAGCTGCTGAATTTAGGGACATAAACACATACGCTCTAGGGGGATATTCTCATAGTCGCTGGAATAGATCCCGCATCCCGCAGGTAAACCTTCGTATCTGAAACATTTTTTATCCTTGATAGTTCTTTCTGATAGCGAAAGGGATTGAAGGGACTTGTATGAAGCTATCGACGCTATCTATCGACCACCTGGGAGTAGTGGCAGGAATATTTGACGAATTGGGTATTTCAGAAGTCATTGACGAAGCAATACCCAAGACACGCGAATGCAACCTGGAACATTCAGCGATAATAAAGTGTTTGATATGAAAATGGGCCTCAAGCATATCGATACAACCTCTTCTGCATGCGATTGATGTTTTTTAACTATTTAGCCATTGAACTCTCCTTCATCTCAGATACGAAAATCTATATATCCAATAAATTTGATTCAAAAATTTTAGAGATCCTCTCTTTGAGGATGCCATCTTAACTGTGCCAAGAATGATACGTAATGCGAATAGGAATGTTCTCCTGGGAGAGTCTGTATTCGATAAAAGTGGGTGGAGTAGCACCCACGTATCCGAGCTCTCTGAAGCTCGAAGAGCGATGACCTTCGCAGAATGGAAAATGTGAAGATGAAACTTTCAGTGACTCCAGAGATGGTGGAGCTGCCGGATGATCAAATCAAAGATCTCCTGATAAAGATAGATCTGAACACCACCACCCGTTATAGGGACTACAATCAGCCTTTGATGATAATGCTCACAGAGGGGCAGCGGATAGAGCCCATCTTCGGATGTGCATTCAATAGATGAGGTGAACAAAGTGGCATGGTTAGTCGGATACCCCAGAGATAAGATAAACTGGCATCCAACGATCGATCCCGAGAAGTGCGTGAAGTGCGGGATGTGCATGAACTGTGGAAGGAACGTTTATGACTGGACAGAGGAAGGGCCTGTAGTGTCCCGTCCCAACCAGTGTATAGTTGGCTGCAACACCTGCGCCAATCTATGCATGGGCGATGCCATCTCTTTCCCGGACAAAGAGACTATAAGAGAGATCTATAGACGGGAAAATATCTGGTCGAAGGTGAAGAGGCAGCTAGAGGAGGAAGGGAAGATAAAGACAGGGAAGAAGGGTGCGGAGAAGAGCGGATGCTGCGGCTAAGCAAATGATTTTGGGCAAAACATATACAGAAAAGATGATGAATATAATGGCCGAAGAGGTTAAAAAACCCCAAAAAAGGCGCAGGCTCAAGGTAGCTCATCCTGAACGCTGCATCGGCTGCCTGGGTTGTATGTTTGCGTGCAGCCGGACCAATGCAAAGACGGCATCACTGCAGGACAGTGCCATCAAGATTCAGACCCAGGGCGGTATTGAAGGCGACTTCAGGGTCGTAGTATGCAGGGGCTGCCAGGATGCCCGATGTGCCAGAGCTTGCCGTCTGTGTGTTAAGGTTATCCTGGACCAATATAATGGTCTCAGCTTCTGGACAAGAGAGAGCAAGGGTCTTCATAAAATCCGCATAATCGACCTTCTTCCGTGTTCCTTTACGCAGACTATCCTCCTGCCTGCGCGGGGCTCAAATGCCAGAAAGATGCAGCATGTGCCATTGCGGATATATTCATAATGCTCTTTCTTGGGACTTCCCGGTTTGATCGGAATCGGAACAATCGAATCGCCGATCAGTTGGCATGGTCTCTCATCGAAACAGATAACCGGATGCTTCGGATCATAAGGTTGTTCATATAGATCGAGCACATCCTCCATATGCCATATGAAGTCACCACTCACATTTCCTATGCACCAACGAGTCTTTAACCAAGGCTTAAGCTCATTTTTTCCATACCCTTTGCACGCTCATAGTGGATAGGGAATCAATGACCTCCATCTCGACGAGTTTATCTGCCAAAAGCTTGAGTGTCCATTTTGATCTGCCATCTGGCGGTTCTGAACAAGCAAGCATGATTATCTTTGCCTCTATCTTTCCATCTATCTTTGGAGGGGCACCACTGCGCGGTTTCTCCTGTAAGGCAAAAGCCAATCCTCCTTCACAATATCTCTTCCTGATACGGCATACTGTCGATTTGCTTACCTTCAATGTCTCCGCAATTTCGTCATCCTCTAGATCATCATCCGATAACAATAGTATTCTGGCACGGGTTTGACTTCTCGCAGAGGACTTGCCTTTGCGAAGATATTGGAGCAGTTCAGATCTTTCTTGTTCACTTGAGCTTAACTACATGCACCCTCTTCATTGCCATGCCATATCATAGACAGATAATACAACTGAAAATTTGTGTTATGGCGCACTAGGCAAGTAGCGTTTTAATGAGATGTGTAATTACGTTGTAGAAGTGGCAATCTCGCTAGGCAACACAACCGGACCACAAGAGATGAATTCAGATGTGAGTCGTGCGGTTTCGCTGGACCAGCCGACCACATCGCAGCGACGGATATCGCCTATAGGGCTGCAGTCAACCAGCCTATTGTCGTCCGTACTCTGAAAAGAGCGTTACGCTCGGATATACAGCCTCTGAGCACATCAAAACCTGGAAGGAGAAGCTCGCCAGGATTGACGGCCATCATGCCAGCAAATTCATTGGCGGATAGTTGACAGAAGTGGGCCTGGCCGGATTTGAACCGGCGACCACTCGGTTATGAGCCGAGCGCTCTAACCGGACTAAGCTACAGGCCCGTAAAACCACAACCTTGAGCCCGATTTCGAACACCAACTCGGCGTTATGCCTACTTTCCACACCACTATTTATAGGTTATGTTGCTATATGCCATGCTGGACAAGATCGAAATCAAAGATCCAGCTATCATTCAGCTTCAGGTCGTGTACTCGCTCTACTGAAAATCGTCACTAGAATCAAATGCAAGGGATTTATTTCCTGCAAAAGAGCGATCAGTTCACCGGTTAGCGCTATTCAGTAATCTGAGCACGCCACCCACCTTCACCTCTCTAAATTTTCTAAATTTCAGTGAAGCAATTTTATACTCAGTTCTGGCTTTTATCTTATTCGGACATGTCCAGCTGCCTTACCAAAAGGCCGATATACATATAATGCTTTAGCGGGGCGTGAAAAGGCGATACGATGTTGGTAGGAATAGATGTCGGCGGAACAACAACAAACGCGGCGCTGGTAGACGGTCATAAGGTATTGAAGACCGCCATGGGCCCGACAGACCATCAGGAAGTACTCCGTAGCCTCCTCAGTACACTGGACAGGCTCATTGAGGGGGTTGATGTAAATAGGATCGAGAGAGTCGTGCTGAGCACCACACTGATAACGAATCTCATAGCTGAAGGTAAGGAGGATCGTGTGGGTCTGGTTCTGATACCAGGACCTGGTGTTAATCCGAGAGACTACAGATTCAAGACAGAGCCAGTGATACTCGACGGGGCGATCGATTACAGGGGAAGGGAGATAGCCCAGCTGAGAGATGATCAGATCAGGATGGCAGCGCAGAATCTCGCGGATCAGGGATATCGAAAGGTGGCTATCGTGGGAAAGTTCTGCCAGAGGAATCACGATCATGAGTTGCATGTAAAGGAGATCTTCTCAAAAACAGCCCCGGCAATAGAGGTCGAGATGGGGCATAAGGTCTCTGGCCAGCTCAACTTCCCGCGGCGGGCTGCCACAACCCTTCTAACTCTTGCTACCCGGGATCACTACAAGAGATTCGCGGAACAGGCGGAGCGTGCCATAAGAGAGCGTGGAATAAAGGCCCCGATATATATTCTGAAGGCAGATGGCGGAACTCTCCCACTCGAAAAATCCGTGGATAAGCCAGTGGAGACGATATTCTCAGGTCCGGCTGCAAGCGTGATGGGTGTGATGGCCCTTACCCCCAGAGGACAGACATCGGTCGTTGTTGATATAGGGGGGACCACCACAGACCTCGCCCTGATCCTCTCTGGGAAGCCTTTGTTATCATCGAAAGGCGCAAGGATAGAGGATATGCTTACGCACATCAGGGCGTTCGCTGTAAAATCAATAGGCCTCGGCGGAGACAGCGTTGTCAGGGCGAAGGATGGGATGCTCACCATAGGACCTGACAGGGCAGGGCCGGCCTTCGCGCTCGGCGGGCCGGAGCCAACGCCGACGGATGCTCTTATGGTTCTTGGTCTGACGAATCTGGGTGACAAAATCCTCGCCAGAAAGGGAATAGGAATCGTAGCAAAGGCCATCGGATGCAGCACCGAGGAGGCTGCCAGGAAGATAGTGGATATGGTTGTCGATAAGATTGTTGATACTGTGAACATGATGTTTCTGGAGTGGGAGCAGGAGCCTGCCTACAGGATCTGGGAGATACTCCAGAGGACGAAGGCGAGGCCGCAGAATGTGGTTGGCGTTGGTGGGGCCTCCCCGCCCTTGGTGCCGCTGATCGCCGAGAGGCTTGGCGCGAAGGCCGTTATTCCTGATCATGCACCTGTGGCCAATGCGATAGGCGCAGCTGTTGCCAGGCCTACGATGACACTGAGCCTGAGGATAGACACGGAGAGGAGCATCTACACTGTAGAGGAGGATGGAACACTGGGAGAGATCAAGGGAAGGAACATAAGCCTGGAGGGGGCTGAGGATATGGCACGACGTCTTCTGAGGGAGAGGGCGGAGCGCTTTGGGATTGATGAATACGCCAATGAGGCCGAGGTGATAAGCAGTGAGGTCTTCAATATGGTCAGGGGTTGGTCGACTGTTGGAAAGCTTATCGATGTCAAGATGGCGATCCCAGCGGGAATCCTCGCAGCATGGAGGGGAGACGATGGCAACTGATATCCAGAGCGGTGCGAATAGAGAAGAGGAGATGAGATGTATCAAGCGAGTGAGACCGGCAAAGACAGCATCCACGAAGAAGACCGGCCTGATATTCTTCCCCGCCTTCGACTGGGCCATATCCCCGACGCACCCCGAGAGGGAGGAGAGGCTTCTTTACACCAGAGACCAGATATTCGAAGAGGGGCTTATGGACTTTCCTGAGATAATCGAGTACAAGCCCAGGCTGGCAGAGCTGAAGGATGTTGCGAGAGTGCATTTCTGCGTCCCTGATGTCGATTCGCAGGTGACTGAGGCCCATCTGATAGCAGCTGGCAGCACTCTGGTCCTCGCGGATGCATTGATGGCCGGAGAGATAAGAAACGGCTTCGCGCTTGTGCGCCCGCCAGGCCATCACTCGATGCGTGTCGTCCATGGCAACAGAGGATTCTGCAACATCAACAACGAGGCTATAATGGTCGAGTACCTGCGCAAAAAATACGGCGTTAGGCGCGTCGCTATAGTCGACACAGATGTGCACCACGGCGATGGCACGCAGGACATCTTCTGGCATGACCCTGATGTGCTCTTCATAAGCTTCCACCAGGACGGCAGAACCCTTTACCCCGGCTCGGGGTTCAGCAACGAGATGGGCGGGCCCCTCGCGCTCGGAAGAACCCTGAATGTTCCGCTCCCGCCTGGGACCACCGATGAGGGCATACTCTACGTCCTTGAGAACCTTGTACTTCCGGTCTTGGAGGAGTTCGAGCCGGAGCTAGTCTTCAACTCAGCCGGTCAGGATAACCATTACACAGATCCGCTTGCGAACATGCGGTTCACGGCACAGGGATACGCTAAGCTCAACGAGATGCTAGCGCCTGACATAGCGGTTCTCGAGGGCGGCTACGCAATCGAGAGCGCTCTGCCTTATGTCAACACAGGAATAATACAGGCTATGGCCGGGCTCGATTACTCCAACGTCAGGGAGCCAGATTATGTTCCCGGAAGGTTCGTTCTGACCCCAGAGATGAGAAGATCCATAGAGGCCACAGTTAATCATCTCCTGACCATCTGGGAGAGCAGGGACGATCTTGTAGCAAAGGCCAGGCAGGAGCACGGCAGGTTCTATTCCAGACGCAAGAGGATCTTCTACGATACCGATATGATCACGGAGGGACAGGAGGAGACGTTGAGGATGTGCACCGACTGTCCCGGCTATCTGACGATAGCAACCCAGGCCGCGAGGAGCTACGGGCGACTGAACACGGCATTCTGTGTATCGGTTCCTCTGCACGCATGCAAGAGCTGCATAGAGGACGCGCGTGAGGAGTACGAGGAGTACAAGTCAGACACAAAATACGACTATATCTATCTCCAGGACAAGCCAGCCGACAGATACAAGGCCTACTGCACAAGAACACGAAATGAAGTCGTCCTGTGAAGAAGCCGCATCAGGGATATCTCAGAGATCCCTTTCCAAGGCGAAGGATGCGACTCGAATCAGAGCGGAGAGGTTTCTGGACATCCTCAAGGCTATGGAAGGGCGTTTACAGGCCGTCGACCGAGATCACAGGTTCGCAAAGGCCCTCGCCCTTTACGAGCTCGCATACCTTCCCCTCAGACCTGAGATGTGTCCATTCTGCTTGGAGTACGCAGACGATAGGTGTGAGGAGTGCGGATACGCAAAGACTCACGGGGGAATATGCGATAGAGAGAGCTCAAGGTTCGTCCAGCTCACAGATGCGATCAACGAGCTCGCTATAAGTATAAAGTTCTCAGATGCGGAGGATCTCGATATAGATGTCTTGGAGAGCTCCATCGACTCCGCTCGCACCTCCACTCTTGCTCTGATATCAAAGCTCGAGGGGCTCGATGCATCTGGTTTCATGCAGACAAAGTCCTGGTACATAAAAAACATACTATCCGCCATTCCAGTCAAGGGCTCTCTGGAACAGCTGAGACAAGAATGCCTGAAGAGGGCAGAGAGATACTGGTAAGAGGATGAGATTCGTTTAGCACCCCTGTTTGACTAATTGGTGATGTTGGATCAATAGATCTCGATTCTCTGGTTTGTGTGAATCGGTTATGTAGTGGCTGCCGAAATTTACGAGGATTAGGGCAGAGAAAGCTCCCTTTTCAAGAGTGGGATAAATCGCATCCGCTCGAGCAAATCTATAAATGTCATAACTGCGATAGGCCTCTGACCGGATTAGGTCTACAATTGGCTTGGTCCATAAAAAGCCCCGTTCTTCGGGAATGGGGTTCAGTCATTTGAAGTGCTAAAGAGATGGGGTGTTATGGCGAAAAAGAAAGGCGAGGGTCCGGGCCTGATGTCATCGGCCGGACTGATGAGATACTTCGAGTCAGAGGAGACCTCGATAAAGCTCGATCCGAAGGTAGTTGTGGGCGCTGGCATAGCATCTGGAGTTGCAATAATGGCTCTCAACATCACATTTGGGCTGTGGCCCTAGAGCTCATCCAGCCTGAATGTGATCTCCCCTTCTAACTCCACGCTCTGGGGCAGACCACCGAAGGTGGCCCTGAGGATCAGATCCGCCAGCTCCCACTTAACCACCCGCGCGCATCCTACGATGGATGTCGTGAGTCGTGCGTTGACATCCACCACTCGTGGGAGATCGCCCACGACAAGATCGATGCCTGCGTATCCTCTGAGATCCAGAGCAGCGGCGGCTCTTTTAGAGACATCCCATATCTCCTTCGCGCGAGGGGATCTATATGGAACCTGGCTCCCCGAATAAGCGAACTTGTTGCCCTTCATCTCTATTATCTGCCTGTTTATCGTGAGCGGCAGAAATCCATCAACTCCTCGTATGAAGCTGACGCTGAGATGAACGCCCTCGACATACCTAGTCGCGATGTATCCATCTGTAACGTTCGGGAATGATGATAATATAACACTCTCTGATCCGCAGCCATATCTCGGCTTAACTACGTACATCCTGCAGCCGCATTCATGCCCATCCACCACCTCGGCCACGGGGACTCCTGCCTCTTCCAAAAACCTGGTGCATTCGAGCTTGTCCGCGCATAATCGCGCCGTCTCTTTGCCAGAGCCTAGATTCACCATCCTTCGCTCGATCACATCTATAAGATCCGGGGCAAGGGCATCTGGCGCTATGATAAGTCCAGCATCCGCATCCACTCTTTTAATGAAATCCATGAGATCCCCGGAATCCAAGAGCAATGGCACGCCGGCCTCGACCACAGGTCCGGCTGTGGGATAGACGACCTTATGGCCGGACCGCAGGAAACTGCCGACTATAGTTGAGAGCATGGCCCTGCCCTCGATCTCGTATGTTCCGCCAAGGCCCGTGGCGACCGCATACTCCGCGACCAGTATCCTCATACAGACCTCAGTACTGCCTCGCCATGTATGTGGATCCAGTGGTCTCCTGCCCGCATATGATGCAGCGCATTTTAGGTATCTCATCATCTCTGGGCTCGCCGAGAAGGTTTGCCCCGACCTTATCCTCGAGCGAGTGGCCGCACTCGACAGATCCGCACCATGGAACCCTGGCCACACCCGACTGTATCTGATCTCTCGCCTCCTCTATGCTGGAGACCAGCTTTATCTTGGACTCCATGAAATTCTTTGCCCGCTCGTACAGCACCGCTTGGAGATCATCGGCTTCTCTTAAAATTGCATCTACGAGACTATCACCCATGGGGATCGTCTTTCTCACGCCATCTCTTCTAACAATCGTGACAACATTGTTTTTGATATCCCTCGGCCCAATTTCTATCCTCACAGGAACGCCCCGCATCTCCCATTTGTAGAACTTGGCGCCAGGTCGCTCATCCCCATCATCGAGCCTGACTCTTATGTTTTTATTGGCCAGAAGGCTTTCCACGGATTTACAGACCTCGATTATAGGCTCCTTATCTCCAAAGATGATGGGAACTATCACAACCTGGACTGGCGCAACCCTCCAGGGAAGCACAAGACCCTTGTCATCGCCATGAATCGCTATAAGAGCTGCTATGCACCTCTCAGATATACCATAACAGGTCTGGTTGACGTATCTCTGCTCGCCATGCTCATCCTCGTATGTTATCTCATACGTCTTTGCGAAGTTCGTGCCCAGTAGATGCGCAGTTCCCACCTGCAGCGTCCTTCCATCTGGCATTATGACATCGAGTGCTATCGAATAGTCTGAGCCGGGGAACTTATCCCAAGACGGGCGTTTGCTCACGAGGCAGGGGATGGCAAGACGTCTGTAAAACTCGAGGTACCTCTGAACCGCGATCTCAACCTGCATCGCGGCCTCCTCCCAGGTGGCATGCGCTGTATGCGCCTCTTTGAAGGATGTGATCTCCCTGAGACGGATCAGTGGGCGCGTGTGCTTCGTCTCGTACCGGAACGTGTTGACTATCTGATATATCCGGAGAGGTAGATCTGCATGCGAACGTATCCAGAGTTTCAGCATCGGATATATCGCGGTCTCGCTCGTCGGCCTGAGCGCGAGCTTGACATCCAGCGGATCTCTTCCGCCATGCGTCACCCAGTAAACCTCATCCTCGAAGCCTTTTATGTGTTCGGCCTCCTTCATGAACTCCGTCTCCGGAATAAGAAGCGGGAACTGTGTTTCGTAGTGATCGACGTCTAAAAGCTCTTTTATTATACCATAGACATGGCTCCTCAGAGCGAAGCCGAAGGGGTACCATACGCTCATACCCTTGACCGGATACCTGACGTCGACTATCTCCGCGCTCTTCAAAAGCTCATGATACCATTCGCTGAAGTTCGACTTCGGTGGAAGCTTTGCCTCCGTGCTATCTCTCTTTTCCAGCTGGACTGCTTCTCGAGCATCGTTCATTTTGACCACTACCGAGATGCAAGGGATATTACAAGGGGTGTGATAAATGTTTCAATCATGGCCGCGAGGAAGAGAAGCGGTGCAGCTACAAATATCAGAAACTCCATGGCTTTGCGCGCCTCCTTCCCTATATCATCGCCTCCTGTCGCTATCGTGATGAGAAATAGATGGCCCAATCGAAGGCCTATTGCTATGCACATCAGCACCGTGGGAAGCTCGATTATCCCATGCGGCAGGATGCCAGCCATCAGATACAATAAGCTCTCCTTCTGGATGGTATGATACGAGACTATGCCCACGAGGATGCCATTGGAGATAGCGACGAGCAGCGGCACCACGCCAAAAGCTACTCCAAGGAATATCGCCATCGCGCATGCGATGAGGTTCTTTGCAAATATCATGATGGCGATCATGGGCGGTGGCAGATCCGTTATCCATTTTAGCATCTCGAGCTCCTTCAGCCACTCTTCAGCGATTGAGGGATTCTGCTCGGCAACCGTAAAACCCATGATCGCCGTGCCGAAGAATAGCAATATGGCTATCACAAAATACCGCTGCAGGGATCGCAGATATGCGCCGTAATCCATAGGTTTCACCATCCGATAGCGTTAAACGCTCCGCTCAAGTAGTACAGGCCGAAGAGCATCAAGAAGATTCCACATGCTGAGAGCACATACCTGTATCCCCTCTCAGAAAGTATGCTCCTGCCTTTGTCGATGCTGGTCGAGACGAGTGTGTACCAGCCGAAGTCCGCGCCCCAGTGGCCTATCATGAAAGCTACGGCTAGGAGAACACCGCCCCTCAGGCCATCGAGAAGCAGCGCGGAGCCGACCGAGAGCCACCAGATCCAGAAGTACGGGTTAGCAGCGCTTGTAAGAGCTCCAGCTATGTATGGATTTGAGGATATCTCCGAGTCCGCTGTGGCCATGGTAGCGCTGCTCGCACCCCTGAAGGTCAATGCGCCGAAGACTATGAGGGCAGAGCCGCCGATCAAAGATATGGGAACTCTATACGATTCGGCTGCGCCGCTGAGACCCATGAGTATGAGCAAAAAAATGAGCATCTCAACAGAAGCATGCCCCAGCGATACCTTCGGGCCGGAGAGCCAGCCGTTCTTCAATGAGCTGTTCACAGTGGCGACAAGAGTGGGACCAGGTGCGAGCGCGCCTGTGAGCCCGATGACGAACGCGATCACAAGCATCTCTACGATATTCATCGCTGTATGGTTTGCACTGGGGTTATTTATGCATTCTCAGAGATCGGCTGGAGTTGGCATACAAAAACAGTGGAACTGCCGGCTGCGCCGGCCTTGAAGAACAAGATTTC
>CAZMZV010000004.1:17268-53319 GCA_964570975.1 uncultured Methanotrichaceae archaeon
GGCATACAAAAACAGTGGAACTGCCGGCTGCGCCGGCCTTGAAGAACAAGATTTCCGCTGCCTATGCATCGCAGCTATTGATTTCCGGGATTTACACCGCCTTCTCAGAATATGTATCGATCTGGCTCGATCTCGCGAAAGATTCTCATCTCAAAATCGGCTATCAGCAATTCAAAACACGCGCCCCAGAGCGGTGATTTTTCAGATGTAATGAAAATTATGGACAGGTCGGGATTCGGACCCGAGGCCTCTACCATGCCAAGGTAGCGATCTTCCAGCTGATCTACCTGCCCCCAAGGAGCATAGAGAACAGAAGGGCAAGATAAACATATCGGTCACATCTGGGGTGTGCCGGAATAAGGGAGGGCGTTCGAGAACTAAAACTCAACGCTTTCGATCTCAGTGAAGCTATAGTGTATCGGAGAGAACGTCGAAAGACGTTGCGCTACATCTCCCATCTCATCTATTCAAAGCTTCTGTTACGCTGCAATAATTTTGAATTCTAATATATAATAAAAATATAAAAAAGTTTATGTTCTGTTGATCGCTGCTACCACCGGTTTGAGATCGACCCGCATCAGTGTAGGTGCTAAAGTTGGATAAGTTATCTCCCTCACGTTATTGGTCTCGTTGCTCTCACTTACGCCCCACTCATAATAAGGCGCATCCGGATCGAGGTTGTAATCCACCATAGCCTTTATCTTCCAGCTGGTTCCAGGCTG
This sequence comes from uncultured Methanotrichaceae archaeon, assembly GCA_964570975.1. Classification (GTDB taxonomy): domain Archaea; phylum Halobacteriota; class Methanosarcinia; order Methanotrichales; family Methanotrichaceae; genus Methanothrix_B. The sequence goes on from CAZMZV010000004.1 coordinate 17,991, forward strand.
CATGGGCGCGTTGATCGGATTGGGGCCGAGCAACAGATACCCTGTGAAGCTCTTTTCTCCGGTTGGGCCGGCTCCTATGCCATGAACTAAGACCCCTCCGCGCTCAGGCATGGTCTCGGTTCCTGGAGATGCGAAGTCGAAGCCATAGACATTTCCGTCCAAGGCCCATCCCTCGGCGCCCACGTTGAAGTCCTGTGTGGTAGCCGATCCAAGATTGGCGATGGTGATCTCCAATGGTATCATCACAGTCCTGCTGTAGGAGAATACCACAGGATCTCCTGTGACCTTTACAGACTTCACAATGAGATCTGGCGGCTGAATCGCCATGGCAGAGCTCGATAGTTCTATCGCCTCTACAGGCGCCTGCGTCACCTTGATATCAGCAGCGAAAGCAACTACCACCAAAAACACACATAGGGCTAAAAGATACAAAATTATTTTATTCATTTTTTCACGCTCTTTACCCTAAAAGATCCATTCTTCTACAGGATCTTCAATATTGTATCGAACTACTTACTGAAATAGTTAACGATCATGTAAACCGGTCATGAGTCGATTAAAGGTTGGAATTTTGATCCACCTTGGAATTTTGTCTCATAGGATGCTGATATTCTGGAGATGATTTCAACTGATTCATGTTCACATCTATTGCTATCCGCAAACTTGTCTCTAAAACTCCGACCTATTTCAGGTTCACGACCTCAAAGTGCTGTGTCGAATAATTCGAGACAATGTGGTCGCAAGATATCGATTCCTATCAAAATTTTGATTTGTGTGAATTGGCTCTCTGCTATTGGATTTCTGAACATTATAACACAGCAAAGAATATGCAGCTATACGGGCTGAAAAACGTACGGCATTAATTCCCCTCCCTTGGAGGGGAGGGGTCTCCTGCCTGCTTGGTACGAAAATGCCTCCGAACCATTTTAGTGTTGTGCTGTTGGTAAAGGTTTTCTGTAAGCTCAGTCCCGCTCTACGGTTATATTGAGATCCTTCCACTCCTGGCTCACGCCGCGCAAGGAGCGAGCTATTCCCTCTAATACATTACCGATTATCTGCTGGCTGAAGTTGTTCAGCGGTATCTCGATTCCATCTACCCTCAGGCTAACCTTCATAATCAGGCTCCGCCGAAGATCGCTATCGGTGGTGTCCAGATTGTAACATTCGGCCTGAGATAGTTGATCTGAGACCCTGAGAGCGCATGAGGCATAGTAACAACCGTGTTCGTGCCTGCTGTTATGTTGGCGTTCATTATCGCGAATGATGGCGTTATTGTTACAGGCTTCGCCGCGGCGAGCGCCTTTGGCTCAATCGCAGCTCGCTGTGCCTTTCTAACCAATGTGCTCAGCTGTACAGCACCTGCCGGGCTGGCGTTGTCTATAGCGGAAGCATAGCTGATGCCGGAAGTATAGGGGCTTAGCCGTGGGAGAGAAACAGGCTCGATCTTATCGAGTGTGCTCAGCGAGATCACCTCGGTTGCAGTTACTGTGAGAGCAACAGAGACAAGCACCAAAGATATCGCTAAGAATATCGTGGATTTCATTTATCAACCTCCTTTTTTTGAAGTCGATTGTGGTTTTATCATTTATTCCTTTTGATCCGACGATGATGGTGGTATGCTGAAGTGGTATGAACTGCCCCCCTGAACCATTAAATTGATGAGCTGGTGGTATGAGCGTTTTTCTGTAAATTTATGAGTCCCGCAAACCGGCTTGGGTACTCGTATAATTGAGAACGCCAAATGCTGGATAAGAAGCGTGAGGATTAATATAAACCTCTTTTTGCTGGCGTGTACAGCACATTTATATTAATAATATTTTATATAAAAAGTTGGGAGGATTCCTATAAAAACTCCCTTTTAAGATTCTCGCTTGTTGCAGCATACTTGTATTAATAATATTTTATACAAAAATGTGGGTTTTTAGGAACCCTCTTGGTAGGGATCATCGCTTATTCGGAGAGGTCTGAGAAGGCTACGGGAAAAGATTTAACATAAGTGAGTAGATAGGGATCCAATCATCTCGGAGGGTGGCTACCATAATCCGGAGAGGCTATGCAAAACCTTTGGATCTTATCGGAGCGGCGGTTGTATCAGTGATGATAGTGGTAATAGCTGCCATCACCGGGAACCATAGCATGACTTTTCTGCTTCTGCCTCTTATCTTCTATCTCCTAATATCGGCCATCCTTCCAGAAAACACACCGCTGGGCACACTAGCAGAGCGAGCTGGACTCAGCATAATCCTGGCGCTGATAGTTTTCCTGGCCGAGATTGCATTCGGCATCGATGAGATACCGCTGATCATTGCAACACCTCTGATATTGGTTCTGGCTCTTCTCGCTCACATTCGAAGGAGAGCTGTTCCTAGAAGGAGGAGATTCGCGGCTTTTTACACCTACGGCCTCAAGAGCTCCAGAGAGCACCGCATCCCGCAACAGCTCATCGCGGCTGTATTTCTGCTTTTGGTATTATCGGTGATATCTGTTGGCTATATGACGCTCAAAAAGGAACGTTCAGGTTACACGGAGTTCTATGTTACAGGTCTTGATGTAATGAGCGATGGGAGTGCGACCGCAACAGTGGGCGTGATAAACCACGAGAAGATGCCGATGAACTATACGGTAGCGGTGAAGGTTGATGAGAGGATTGCGGTTCAGAAGAATGCGAATCTGGAAGAGGGTACAGCATATGAAAATACGCTGAGATGGCAAATTAACAGATCTGAAGATGGATCCGGCAAGAACCACACCCTGGAAATACTTCTGTACAGAGGCGATGATAAGACACCATATAAAGCGTACTCGAAGATGGTCGTGCTGAATGATTATACCGCAGCAGCTTCGCCAGAATATAACCTGAGCGTGAGCAACGAGAGCGAGATGCGGTTTAACGCCTCAGCAAATGATACTTTAAAAGCGCCAGGAAACGAGAGTGAAAGCGCGAAGGGATCTTCATATGTCTCAAGATCCTCCTCGCGCGCTGCTAGCGGTGGAGGCGGCAGCACATCGAGCTCTACGACGGAGAGCTCTGTAAAATCCAGCGCAGTGGAAGAGGAGATGGAGGGCATCCCTGAAACCGCAAGCGAAGCGGGTAACAAATCAGCATCTGATGAGACGGTAGTTTCCGGACAGATAGCGGAGGATCACAACGTCTCCGCTGGAGATACATCCACCAACGCTTCAACGAATGCTACAAATCCTAAACTCGCATCTGTGGCCCTGAGTAGGATATTATTCGAGAGTTTAAATCTGAGCCCGAACCAGAGCTTGAGGCTTCTCAATGTATCGGAGAGATATGATCAAGAGAATAAGACTGATGATCGAGAGAATAAGACAGGCGAAAACGTGCCTCCTCTCATAGAGAGCATCAGCCCAGATAAAGAGAGTCCGCAGAAGACCGGCACCAACATAATATGGTCTGTCAAAGCATCGGATCCCGAGGATGAGATCCTCTGTAGGTTCTTTTTGAACGGAAAGGCGGTGACAGGCTGGACCGGGAGCAGAAACTGGTCCTGGTACACCTCTGGTATACCCGCGGGGGATTACAACATAAGCGTCTGTGTGAAGGACGGGGTGCATGGCGATTGTGATGATACGGCGTGGGCACTGTTCACGCTTCTTCCGCCGAATCTGCCGCCGAAAGTGATAGGAATCGAATCGGATGTTGAGGGCGTTCTATCTCAAGGGATGAGGGTCAGATGGTCAGCTCTGGCCTATGACGAGGAGAAGGACAGGCTGCTCTACAAATTCTATTTGGATGGTGTAGCGATCGTGGATTGGTCGACGTCTGGAACATTTGAGATGGACACATCCAGAATGAGCGCGGGCAACCACACCCTGAGAGTTCATGTCAGGGATGGCATGCATGCGGGTGCGGATGGATATGATGGCGCGATGGAGAAGAGCTTCGAGATCAAGGCGGCGAATGCTCCGCCGAGGATCTTAAGCCTCTCTCCAAATATCAATGGACCTCAGCCTGTTGGATCCGAGATAAGATGGAACGTTTCCGCGACAGATCCTGATAACGATACGATCCTGTACAGATTCTCAGTTGATGGAAACGCTGTGAGCGAATGGCAGCCTATCCCAAGATATCTCTTGGATACAAGCGGCTATCCCCCTGGGAATCACACGTTCAGAGTTCAGGTAAAAGACGCACATCATGGAGAGAGCGATGACGAGATGGAGCGTATCTTCGAGCTCAAGCTGGAGAACTCTCCACCAAGAGTCCTGAGCCTCCTGCCAGATCTCGAAGGCCCGTATCCGGCTGGCTCTACGGTGAGATGGAGCGCTCTAGCTTCCGATCCTGATAACGATCCAATCCTGTACAGGTTCTCAGTTGATGGAAACGCGGTTAGCGATTGGACGTCATCTGCTGTATTTGAGATGAAAGCATCCAGAATGAGCGCGGGCAACCACACCCTGAGAGTTCATGTCAGGGATGGCATGCATGCGGGTGCGGATGGATATGATGGCGCGATGGAGAAGAGCTTCGAGATCAAGGCGGCGAATGCTCCGCCGAGGATCTTAAGCCTCTCTCCAAATATCAATGGACCTCAGCCTGTTGGATCCGAGATAAGATGGAACGTTTCCGCGACAGATCCTGATAACGATACGATCCTGTACAGATTCACTTTAAATGGAAGGGCTGTGACCGATTGGTCTCTGTCAAACACCTGGACCTGGAACACATCTGGCTTAAGCAAGGGCGAGTATACGATAGGCGTCTGGGTCAGGGATGGATATCATGCTGCCCCAACGGGCTTTGATTCGAGCCAGACGGCGAGGTTCGTTCTAACTCAAAGGAATCAGCCGCCAGAGCAGATAGCCCTCATTCCTGATGTCCCTGGCCCCTACAAACCCGGATCGGAGGTGAGATGGAGGGCAGAAGCCACCGACCCGGATGGTGATCTGCTGATGTACAGATTCTTCCTAGATGGCGTTCCGCTGGGCGACTGGTCGGATAAATCGCAAGCGATATTGAACGTGGGAGAGGCGGGCATGCACAATATCACGGCATCCGTCAGCGATGGGATTCACACCAAAAACATCTCATCTACATTCAATGTGGAGGCAGAGAGGATCAAGAACATGCCGCCTGTCATCGAGGATCTGACGCCTGATCTGAGCAGCCCGCAGCATGCTGGGATATCTGTGGTTTGGACTGCGATCGCCCGCGATCCCGAGAACGATCAGATTCTCTACAGATTCCTGATCGACGGAACGCCAGCTGGAGAATGGTCGGCCAGCAGTAGCTTCAAATGGAACACTGCAGGTGTGCAGCCGGGCGAACACAACATCACCGTGCTTGTGAGAGATGGCAAGCATTCAAATGATTACGATGATAGCCTCTCAAGAGTCTATACTATAAGATCCATCGTGGACGAAGCGCTAAACAGGATAGATGCATCCTCGAGCGGCAGCGCTTCTCTCGGGAGCAAGAACATAACATCTGTCAGGGTTGGAAGATAGGAGGAATTATGAACGGAAAAAGAGTAATATGGCCGTCGGTTGTATTCCTGCTGTTCCTCGCCGTCTCCTCTGCCTATCCTCTTCAGGGCAGCAACGGCGTTGTCAACTGCGTCATATTCGATGGCCACAAAGGCTTCTACGATATAAACAACAGCCTTCTCTATCTGGACGTAGGAATATCAAGAGGTGTCAACGCGACATTCGAGGTTGTGGATCAGAATAACAACACCTATCCGGTGGATCTCAAGCTATCGAAGGCGCTGCAGCCAGGAAGATTCTCGCTAGTCTTTATGGTTCCGAGGACATCGACTATCGCATCTCTAAATGTGATTCCGGAGGGAAGCAACCCCTTCGCAATAATGTGGGATAAACCCATAAAGTACACCAATGGCATGGCGAACTTCAGGTTTTATGGCATTAACGACTGGCTTCTCTCAAACACAAGTCAGACTATAACGATGGATATCAGTCTATCAAATAACGCAACAGAGGGAGATATCTTGATGGGTCCGGAGAACTTCACGCTGGTCGATCAGTGGGGCTGGAGGTATTTCGCGGATGTCACGTTCTCACCCGTGGTGGTTCCGCCGAAGAGCATAATGAGAACAGAGATCACATTCAGCAGCATGTCCCCCAGGAGCAGACCTGTTCTTCTAGAGTACGATTTCGACACGGACCATCTGATACAGATACCTCTGGACACGAGTCTTGTAGAGATATATGTGACAGAACCGCAAGCGATCGAATCCACTGCAGCTGCGCCTCAGCTGAACGAATCGAACGTCACCAGCGCAGCGGAATCAAAAGAACTACCACAACAACTTCCAGAGATCAAAGAGGAAGAGCAGAAGCCCGTAACCACCGAGGAGAAGGTATTGGCTGCGCGGGAGAAGCTTGCAGGAGTTCAGCAGATGCTCCGCAGGAGGTAGCCACCCAAGGTTTCGACTCATATATCTCTGATGAATTCTGATTATGAGGTGTGAATGCCCGAGGGTTCACCCTCATCGATCTCTTCTAGAGACGAGTGAGATGAGAGATAGGATCCTCAGCATGCCTCTTTTAATCCACCTGGCTGACCTCGGGTCACGAGCGCTTGGCACGAAAACGCCTCTGGACCATGTTCATCCCGATGGGTGACCTTCGCTCATGGGTTTTTTCGATATCATGACAAATCGCACATATCCGAACTTTGAGAAGAATCGATCCCCATCAACGCCTCGAACCTAAGCTCCCCCGTTTTTAGGCATATAACGCCGAAGCATAGCTATTAGCAGTGAGCAATAGGCGCTTTGCCATATGAAGAAGAAACGATATTATGTGCTTCAGTGTTCTCTCTCCTTCGCCTAATGGTTGGGGAGCTTAGGCTCGAATTATTCAACACAGCCAATTGTCTAAAGTCCTGCTTAAGTGAGGAAATCAGGAGCGTAACGCTTAATGAACACAAAACCTCAGGGCGAGGGAATAGAGGCGAGGGATATACCGATAACCTGCTCTGAAAACCTTCAACCACTCTCGACTTCGTCGAAGCATGTCGAAGGCCTCTGGCCACAGAAGAAAGAAAGCCATGCCTAAAGGCGAGGGAGGAACTCACTGCTTGAAAAGAGCAATCTTGCTTAGAAACACCAAATTTATATCCACGGAAGATCTTCTACCTACCAAATTAAACTCGGGTGAGCCACATTGAAGATAAGAGTGGTCAGCTCTAAGAGCGAGATAGAGCGATTAAATAGAGACGAAACATTTGTCCATTTTGCCTTCAGAGCATCTAATTCAGATATATTCAGACTTCTTCAGAGATGTCCTAACCTCAAGGCGATACAGATGCCTGCGTCATATTACAGAACACTCTCCCAGGCGGGCAGGATGTTCCTTCAGATACATGGTATCTCTCTGATCGAGGGCGATGTCTGGGGCCACAGGAAGGATCTGAGCGAGTACCTGACGATAGAGGATTCAGACATGCGCAAGATATCGGATCTCAACAGCTCGGGAATGAGCCCCGAGGATATCGCAGAGATGCTCTCAGATGACCTGAAGGTCTCGCCTGGCCTCGTGAGGTTCATAGCAGAACGGAATCAGTGACTCCGCTCCTAGTCCAAAACAGGAGATCTCTCTACTCCCGCCCCTGTGACCAGTGCCAGACAGGCATCAAGAGCATCCGAGACGCCGTCTCCTGTCAGCGTGGAGATCTTCATACCCTCACCTGTATAGCGTTGAATATCGGATTTGTTGTATGCGACTACGACTGGCATCTCGAGCCATCTCTTTATGTCTGACAGAAGTTTAAGCTGGTCTTCGAGCGGATAACCGCAGTGTCCTGTTGGATCTACCAGAAATAGTATCACGCCTTTAAGATGACGCATGGCTGCTATCGCCTGCCTCTCGGTCTCATTCCTCTCTGATAGGGGTCTATCAAGGAGACCGGGTGTGTCTATGATCTGATACTTCTGACCGCCCCTGCTGATATGGCCCACCACCAGCCCCTGTGTGGTGAAAGGGTAGCTTGCTATCTCGGGCTTTGCCCTTGTCACCATTGCAAGAAAACTGGACTTCCCCACATTCGGGTAACCCGCGATTATAAGCGTCGGAAGGTCTGTGTCTATGCTCGGAATCGCTCGCAATCTAACTGCGGCCTCGTTTAGAAAGAGCAGGTCCTCATTTACGGATCTGAGCACAGATGCCATCCGCCCAAGCGCGGATCTCCTCTCTCTCTCATCCCCTGGTTTTCTTCTGTACTCTCTGGCGATCTTGCGTATCTGCTTTGCTGCCCAGCTTACTCTCGCTAGGGAGATGCGGGTTCTGTCCACTCCTACTATGATATCTGCAAGCTCGTAGTAGAACTCAGGAAGTTTCTCGAACGTTGGAAACCTCTTGACGATAGATGATAGAGATGCAGAGAGAACGCTGCTTGCAGTGCCTACAAAGGCCGCGTCGCTTCCAGTAGCTCTTATATCCTTCGAGCCGCGCCTGAAGGCCCGATCGATGAGTTCGTCTGCGGTTGGAACCGTCGGCAATCTTTCGAACATTTCCAAGCCCAGGTGTAACTAATAAGATAAATGGTTTTCGAAAGCTTTATATACTGGTGGTGTTACATTGATGGTGAGGTGAACTGTTGAAGAGGCTGGGAACAGCACTCCATGTGGTTCAAAACAAGCTGATTGTTCGCAGAGATGGAGCAGATCTTCCAAAGATCGGCTCTGTAGTTGTCGATAGAAAGAGCTCGAAGATCGGTAAGGTCTCGGATATCTTCGGCCCGTTAAAAAGGCCGTATATCATCATCAGACCCAGCAGAGGAGCCGACGCGACTGTTCATGTCGGAAGCATGCTCTATGTGGACGAATCTCCCAAGAGGGATGGTAAGTGGAAGAGATAGAGAGGATTAGAGAGATAGAGCGCACAGAGCAGGAGAAGATAAAAGAGCGTATAAAGCTCCAGCGCGAGAAGGAGAAAGAGGACGAGCTCGAGAAGTACACAGTAGAATGTCCCGAATGTGGAAGCCGAGCTCTGGTCAGGGATTATGAGAGAGCGGAGCTTGTATGTTCTGATTGTGGCCTTGTAATAGACGAGAACTTCATCGATCAGGGTCCTGAGTGGAGAGCCTTCGATCACGACCAGAGGATGAAGCGATCGAGGGTCGGAGCCCCGATGACGTACACGATTCATGATAAAGGGCTCTCTACAATGATCGACTGGAGGAATCGCGACTCCTATGGCAAGACTATATCATCCAAGAACAGGGCGCAGCTCTATCGCCTGAGAAAGTGGCAGAGGCGGATCCGGGTAAGCAACGCGACAGAGCGCAACCTGGCATTCGCTCTATCAGAGCTGGATAGGATGGCATCCGCCCTGGGCCTATCAAGAAACGTGAGAGAGACGGCCGCAGTTGTTTACAGGAGAGCCGTCGAGAAGAACTTGATCAGGGGCAGGAGCATAGAGGGTGTAGCAGCTGCTGCACTGTATGCCGCATGCAGGCAGTGCAACGTGCCGAGAACGCTCGATGAGATCGCCGAGGTCTCGAGGGTGAGCAGAAAGGAGATCGGAAGGACTTACAGATTCGTGTCGAGAGAGCTGTCGCTGAAGCTGATGCCGACGAGCCCGATCGATTACATACCTCGCTTCTGCTCTGGACTGAATCTGAAGGGCGATGTGCAGGCCAAGGGCATAGAGATACTGAGGCAGGCGGCTGAGAAGGAGCTCACATCCGGTCGCGGCCCGACGGGTGTGGCAGCAGCAGCTATCTACATAGCCTCCATTCTTTGTGGAGACCGCAGGACGCAGAGGGAAGTAGCAGACGTCGCGGGCGTGACAGAGGTCACCATAAGAAACAGATATAAGGAGCTCGCAGAGGAGCTGAATATAGAGATAATACTATGAGCCGTGCTCGTATCCGCTCTTGGATATGGGCACAGCGCATTTATCTCTGAGGAGCCATACGCCCTCTTTCACGGCGCGGCCTATCTCCTTGAATTCGCAGGCCTTTTTCGCATCCTCTAGCATATCTTCTCTCACAGCAAATAGAAGCTCAAAGTCGCCACCAGCTCTTAATACGAGCTCAAGCGCCTCCTCCTCGCTCTCAGCCACCTCATGAACCTCAGCTGCGAATGGTATGCTTTCGTAGTCCACCACGAATCCGACTTTACTGGCATCTGATAGATCGTAGAGAGAGAGGGCGAGGCCGTCGCTGTTGTCCATCATGGCGGTGACACCGCCGGTCCTCGAGAGAGCGATTCCCTCGTATACTCTGGGGTGTGGCTCCAGAAGTCTTCCCGCAAGCTCGAGCCTGTTCTCTCTCAAGGCCTTGAGGCCTGCTCCTGCCCCCCCGAGTGCTCCGGTGGTGCAAAGAATGTCGCCGGGTCTGGCGCCCTTCCGTCTAAGTACGTTCTTTTTAGAAACACGACCTAGCGCTGCTCCACATAAGGTGAGTTCGCCGTGAGCATCCGTATCTCCCCCTAGGATTCTCGTTTCGTATTTTGTGGCGCAGTCTTTCATGCCTCTGAACATCTCATCTACGAAATCAAGCTCTGTTTCGGGGGGTATTCCTGCCGCGATGAGAATGCCAAGCGGCTCAGCGCCCATCGCGGCGATATCGCTCAGGTTCACCGCGACGCACATCCAGCCTATCTGCCAAGGCGTCGCATGTGATGGAAAATCCGTCTCCCTGTGGAGCATATCCGTTGTCGCAACAAGATATTCATCACCGAGATCGATGAGAGCGCAATCATCATGCTCCAAACCTCCCAAAATCCCTGTGATCCTGGAGATCAGAGAGCGCTCGCCGATGTCACTGAACCTCATGTAGCTCACATCTCTGCGCCTTCTCTACTGCTCCTCTCATACTCAGATCTTATCGCCTCAATCATCGCATCATCCGCCTCCACGACCAGAGCGCCGATATAGTTGCATCTCTTGCAGTGGTAAAGCTTGCCCGTGTAACCACCTGCCTCGTAGTATATCTCAGAGCTTCCGCAGACAGGGCAGACCTCGATCATTCGGTCCTTTTTATCCATAAGCAACCTCATCAGATTTTTGAGAGATTCTCGATCCAGCTTTATACCAAGGTTATGAATTTGCTCTATTCTAAATTTCTGTAGCTGCATGCGGTGTATATCTCAGCTATTATCTCGTGGTTGAGTATGTAACTTCCCCTGACCCTCGGGATCTCCGGGTAGCTTCCAACCATCTCGATGGTTATGCATGGAGCTCCTGAATCATAAACGTCTCTCACCGCAGTCCATGGTATGAGGTGTGCGCTCTTCATCTTGCGTCCGACGCGGCGGAACTCGAGGGCGAGCACTCCTGTGCGTCCGGAGAGCTCTATGAACCTGCTCTCCCGCTCGATCTGGTCCCGGGAGAAATGCTGCTTGAAGTACAGCGCTCCTTCTGAGGCGAGACTCTTGCATTCTATCGCTAGATAGTACTCCGGATACCTTGAGTCCACGAGAACGTCGATGGGCTGAGCCGAGAACCTGGCCTGCTTCAGCCTGTAAGCTATCGCATCTATCCCATTCTCCTCGAAGAACCTGTTGAAGGATCTCACCAGCTCCCATTCGAACTCGGCCAAGCAAACCCCTCAGATATCTAATAAATTGATGGCGCTAGATGTCTGCAAAAGCTCTAGATAGCCATCGATATGTTTATGACATGTGTATCCTTAGAAACAAAAAGGTGATGATCTTGGAGATAGAGGAGATCGCGGCAAAATACAGCATGAAGGAGCTCAGGCCGATAGCAAAGAAGTACGGGATACCGACGCGCTGCGTCAAAAAGATAGATATCGTGAAGCAGCTCCCGCCCGAGGCCCTTGAGGAGCTTAAGGCCTCGAAGAGCTGAATGGCATCCTTGATGTAATATACACAGTGCGTTTACAGCCTGAGCATGAATAAGATTGGAAGGCTTCTTCGCGCAAAAAGAGCGGATGATGCCTGGCGCAGGGGTCTGAGCCTGATATGGCGATCTGGCGCCGAGGTCTCGGACGAGAGGGGCTCCAGGACGAAGGAGCTCCAGAATCTCCTGATCGTCATAGAGGATGCCGGATCGTGCGTGGCACCGGCTGAGTACTCCTGGACGGAAGAGAGGCTGGACGAATACGCGATGCAGCTCCTCTCGCCGGAGAATCCGGGGTTCGAGTACACCTATGGGGAGCGCCTGAGGTCCTGGAATGGCGAGATAGATCAGATCTCAGAGATCATCAGGAGATTGAAACATAATCCGGCGACTAGAAGGGCGACCGCTGTCACATGGATACCACCCGTAGATCACAGAAGAGAGGAGGTGCCATGCATGATCGTGGATGATTTCAAGATCCGAAACGGTGTCTTACACCTCACAGCGATGTTCAGGAGCCACGATTTCGCGGGGGCGTATCCCGCTAACATCTACGGCCTCACCAGGCTGTTACACCACGTGGCGAAAGAGGTTGGCGCGAGACCGGGTGGAATAACAACGCTGAGCGCTTCCGCCCATATCTACGAGCACGACTGGGAATGGGTCGAGAGTCTTATAAATGGATTGAACGGCGACATTTCTGTGACTTCCTGCAGCCAATGAATTAAGTCGCGGGTATTCGCTGCCCACAATTCTTCAAAAAAAAAGTTGTATATCTGTGCGAACAACGGCTGTCCTCTAATTTTCGGTTTCCCCGCTGGTCTCGCCATCCTTCTAAGGTCGCGAACGCGAATTGACGAAGACGAATACCAGCCGGCCACACTGCGATTCTGATCTACAGATCTTCATGCTTCATTTCGATGATTCGCGCTCACACCCGTTCATGCGCTCGCAAGCATCTACCTAGATCTTCTTGCGACCTCAGACGACCTCGATCTCCTGGCTACCTCAACACTTCGCGATCTCCTTGCTACGTCAGAAGACCTGGTCCTTCTTGCTGTATCAGACATATGGATCGAAGTTCCTTACCTGTTATAAGAATTTAAACTCTTCGGTTGGATTATCGGACCTCTCCGGATTATCGAAGCTCTTTATGAAGAATTTGGTGCGGGTGCTGTGTTGAATAATATTCAGAAATCCAATAGCAAAGGGCTGATTCATACGAATTTAAATTTTGATAAGAATCGATAGCTAGTGGCCATATTGCCTCGAATTATTCAACACAGCAGGTGCGGGTGCTCTGTTGAATAATTCGAGTTGTTGCTGTCGATAGCCGTCGAATTTCCCGGGCTAGTTGTCTCTATCCGAGATTCAGATTTGGTAGGAAAACCAATCAGGCCCATTCCCAGTTGGTGATCTTCGGTCATGAACTTTTTCTATGAACATCCGGAATAGTAGAGCTCACGTTTTACTGGGGGATGTTGCACTCAGGCAATCACCCCTGTGGGAAATGATTATCTACGATGCATCCCACCCACGGATCATGTTCACGATAATAACTGGTGCGCAGTTTGGCGATGAGGGTAAGGGCAAGATTGTGGATTTGCTCGCTGAAAAATACGATATCATAGTCCGTTTCCAAGGTGGGGATAATGCGGGTCACACTGTGAAGGTTGGGGAGAAGACCTACAAGCTCCACCTTGTGCCGAGCGGCGTCCTTTTCAACAAAAGACTTCTCATCGGCCCCGGCGTTGTTCTCAATCCAAAGGTTCTCTGGGGCGAGCTCCAGGCTCTCTGGCAGGAGGGAATGAAGGTGGACATAGGCATAGATCCGAAGACGAGCGTGATAATGCCATACCACATAGAGATGGATGCCCTCAGGGAGCAGGCTCGATCAGCGAAGATAGGCACCACCAAGCGCGGAATAGGATACGCGTACATAGACAAAATCGCCAGAGAGGAGGTGCAGATGAAGGATATAACAGATCCAGAGCTCCTCAAGGCAAAGCTCGACGAGATCGCGCCGGCCAAGGAGATGGCGATAAAGGAGATGGGCGGCAATCCCTCTGTGGTGAGGGATGAACGGCTCTTAAAAGAATACATCGAGATCGGCAGAGCGCTCAAGAACAACCTCACAGATGTCTCTTTCGAGATAAACAAAGCGCTCGATGAGGACAAGATGGTTCTTGCAGAAGGAGCGCAGGGATCGTTCCTGGATGTCATTCACGGCACGCAGAAGTTCGTGACGTCCAGCTTCACGACCGCGGGCAGCGCATGTGCCAACCTCGGCGTAGGGCCGGTGCGCGTCGATAACGTGGTCGGCGTCGTAAAAGCATACATCACGCGCGTGGGCGAAGGGCCTCTACCCACGGAACTCAAGGACGAGATCGGCGCGAGGCTAAGAGAGGCCGGTGGCGAGTACGGAACAACAACCGGACGCCCGAGGCGCTGCGGCTGGTTCGATGCGGTTCTCGGCCGCAAGGCTGTTTATCTGAACGGATACACAGAGCTGGCGCTCACGAAACTGGATGTGCTCACAGGCCTGAGAAGGATCAAGATCTGCGTGGCTTACGAGCTCGATGGCGAGATACTCGAGTACCCGCCGGAGAGCACCGAGGATCTCGCCAGATGCGTTCCCGTCTACGAGGAGATGGAGGGCTGGTCTGAGAACATAAGCAGCGCTCTGAATTACGATGAGCTGCCCGCAAAAGCGAGGGATTACGTCGAAAGAATCGGGGGGCTGATGGATGTGGATATAGCCGCTGTGTCTGTGGGACCTGCGCGTGAGCAGACTATCTATCTCGAGTGAGACCGAGATCGTCTCTTGTGAACAAAGACTCCAGCTTGAAGCCCGCCTCCTCAAGGGCCTCTCTCCCGCCCTCCATCCTGTCGAGAACCGCGAGCGTCTGAACAGGTATGTAGCCTGCTTCTTCCATCCTCTCGACGGCTCGTAGCAGTGAGCCTCCCGTCGTTACGACATCGTCAACGACCGCTACCTTAGATCCGGGCTCGAGTGAAGGGCCCTCGATGAACCTCCTCATCCCGTGCTTTTTGGGCTCCTTCCTCACGATCAGCCCGTACAGATCCCTGCCCTCGAGATGGGCGATGACAATCATCGAGGATACTATCGGATCCGCGCCAAGGGTCATTCCCCCCACCGCGTTTACCTCTGGCTTTAAAAGATCCAGAAGGAGCTTGCCTGTGAGATAAGCTCCTTTCGGGGTCAGCACCGCTCTCCTTAGGTCCACATAGTAGTCACTGCTCTTC
The DNA here is from genome assembly GCA_964570975.1 of uncultured Methanotrichaceae archaeon. Lineage (GTDB taxonomy): Archaea > Halobacteriota > Methanosarcinia > Methanotrichales > Methanotrichaceae > Methanothrix_B. Next base: position 33,054 of record CAZMZV010000004.1, read on the forward strand.
CCCGAGGAGAGAACAACATGCCCGACCTCAAGCGCCACCTCTTTTATCAGATTGAGAAGAACATCTCTCGACATAACATCCCCGCCGTATTCTGAGCGAGCGGTTATGGCCATTTTGGAATCGATGGCTTCACGCTCCGCATGGCTTCAGCGATTTTTCATCGATCAACACGAGTCGCGTTCGCATCAAAGCAGGCTTCGCTGCCTCCTGGGAAATACTTCCCCTTCTAAGCGACTCCTGATCCTCTGCTCCAGTCTGAGGGCCAGGTTTGCGCCCTGATCTTCTTATCTTGCAGATACTCAGATGGGCTTTGATAGCGGCACATCCTCCTCTTTATAGATCGGCGTGCCCTCATGCTCAGTGCACTCCTTGAACAGCTTCATCAAAAGCTTTGTCAAGGGCCCGGGCTTGCCGTCGCCTATTCTCCTTCCGTCTATCCTTGAGACGGGTGCGATTTCAGCCGCTGTGCCTGTAACAAAGACCTCATCAGCAGTATAAAGATCGAATATACCCAGCCTGGTCTCATAGACCGGTATTCCATTCTTCGAGGCTAGCTCCAGAACGACCTCTCTGGTTATGCCCTTCAGATTGTTGAGCGTTGGGGGCGTGTAGATCTTTCCGTCCCTCACGACGAATATGTTATCACCGCTGCCCTCGGAGATCGTCCCCTCCGCATCCAGAAATATCGCCTCATCCCCGCCCTTGATATTGGCTTCGATCTTCGCCAGGATGTTGTTCAGGTAGTTCAACGACTTTATGTTCGGCGGTAGCGCAGCCGGTGAGTTCCTTCTGACCGCGACGGTTATGGCATTTAATCCCACCTCATAGAGATTGCCGTACATCGCGTCCCATCTGACGGCTATTATGATAACAGTTGGCTTTGGACACTTTCGTGGGTCTAGACCGAGATCTCCTATACCTCTGGTAACAACCGGCCTGATGTATGCATCGGTGAGGTTGTTTCTCCTCAGAGTCTCGAGTATCGCTTCGCACATCTCATCCTGGGTCATCGGGATGTCGAGCATTATAGCTCGCGCAGAATCGTATAGACGCCTGACATGGGCCTCAAGCCTGAAAACCCTGCCTCCATAGGCGCGAATCCCCTCAAAGACGCCGTCTCCGTAAAGAAGGCCGTGGTCGAAGACGGAAACCATCGCCTCCTCTCTTGGGACGAAGCTGCCATTGATATAAACAACGCTCATGGATGAACCTCCCCCATCGCTTAGAATAAATGGGTTTTGATGCCTCTGTAGAACCTGCCTGGATATGAACGAAGCGGCCAGCAGAACTAAAAGTTTTAAATGCCTTCTAGATCGCTTTTTGGAAGCGGTCTTCTTGTCTGTCCGAAAAAGCGATGAATAGGCGCATTCATCATGCGTTCTCTCCCAATCGCGTACGGCTGCATTAAGCACATGGCTATTTCTAGCGGGTACGGCTGCTATGATCAAAAGCTCGCGCCGTGCCCCCTCGATAGAAATCTCTTACCCGGACAAGTCATCCTTTGGGACCTGTCCGGATACTGTCCGGACAAGCGCTGAGGCCAGAAATTTGGACCTTTACCGCTTCTGCATGCGAGAAACACTTAATCCTTATCCGGACAGGCCCGTCCTTTGTATCGATGGATTTATTAAAGAATATTGGAAGCTAGATGGTTACATCTCCATCGGATGTTGGTGTTATGGTACGACTTGGTTTCGTAGTTTCAGAGTTCAATAGGGATATAACATATCAAATGGAGCTTCTGGCCAGGGAGCATGCGCGATTTCTAGGCGCTGAGGTTGTTCATACGATAATGGTTCCGGGTGTTTACGATATGCCCCTCGCAGTCAGAAAGCTTCTCGAGAAAGAGGATATCGACGCAGTTGTGGCCATTGGATGCGTTATTCAGGGCGAGACCGCACATGATGAGATCGTCGCACAGCATGCAGCAAGAAAGCTCATGGATCTCTCCTTAGAGCTCGACAAACCGGTAACCCTCGGCATAAGCGGCCCGAGGATGTCGAGGCTTGACGCGCACAAGCGTGTGGATTACGGAAAGCGTGCTGTTGAGGCGGCTGTGAAGCTCGTCATGCGCCTTAAGGGGGAGTGAGTCTTGGTATCCAAGAGGCTTGCGTCCATAGAGGAATCCGCAACTATGAAGATATCCTCCGAGGCCAAACGTCTGAACTCGGAGGGTTTCGACATCATAGATCTGGGTGTCGGCGAGCCGGATTTCGACACGCCCAGACATATATGCGAGGCCGCTTGCAGGTATATGATGGAGGGGAAGACGCGATACACCCCGACGAATGGAATACCAGAGCTCAGGAGGGCGATCGCGAGAAAGCTTCGCGAGGAGAACAGGCTCCCTGTAGTACCTGATGAGATAATAGTGACGCCGGGTGCGAAGATGGCGGTCTTTGCAGCTATACAGGCGCTGCTGGATGAAGGGGATGAGATGTTGCTCATCGGGCCATCCTGGGTGAGCTATGAGCCATGCATAAAGTTCGCCGGCGCCAAACCAGCATGGGCTGATGTGGACCAGGATTTCCAGCCCATAGATCTGGCTGAGGCGATAACGGAAAAAACAAAGGCTATTCTGGTTAACTCCCCCTGCAATCCAACGGGCGCGGTCTTTGATCTTGATACGATGAAGGAGATAAGAGACCTTGCCGTAGATCACGATCTCTATGTAGTATCTGATGAGGTTTACGAGAAGATAATCTACGGCCAGAAGCACATCAGCATAGGCTCCCTTCCGGATATGGCAGACAGGACGATAACGATCAACGGCTTCTCTAAGTCCTATGCCATGACCGGCTGGAGGCTGGGCTATCTGACAGGTCCCAAGGATATCCTCAAATGGGTGAGCAGGTTGCTTTCACACTCTGTCTCACATGCGACCACGTTTGTCCAGTGGGCAGGAGTCGAGGCTCTCGAGGGACCGCAGGATGATGTCAAAAGAATGACTGAGGAGTTCAGGGCCAGAAGGGATCTTCTGGTAGAGGGCCTCAGATCTCTTGGAATAAGATGCTCGCTTCCCGGCGGTGCCTTCTATACCTTCCCGGATGTCTCCCATCTCGGCGGGGGGGATGTCTTCGCAGAGCGTTTGCTCAAGGAGGCGAAGATAGCCGTCACTCCGGGATCTGCTTTCGGGCCGGGCGGAGAGGATTATGTAAGGATATCGTATGCAACCTCGCGCGAGCGCCTGAAAGAAGCCCTGGAGCGGATGGAGAAGATGCTAACTGCTTAGAAGTGACGGCCCACGCGACTGAAGTCGCAGGCATCTAAGGATTTATACCGATGCTGTGCCGCCCCACAGCAAGTACGAGGTGTCATATCGTCGCTTTGTTCTATATCTTTCGATAGTACGGGCCGTATCCCACCTTTGAAAAGGTGGGGATTGGCCCTGATCTCATCCTAAATTCAGGACGATGGCAGGGACTAATTCCATCTTTATAAGATGCAGTCGTACTGGTGTTTTGAACAATGTTCAGAAATACAATAGCATAGGCCGATTCATACGAATCAAAATTTGATAATAATCGTATCTAGCGACCGCATTACTCGAATTATCCAACACGGCATCTTTTCGAATAGATTAGCTCGATAATCAATAGCTATATGGCCTATCTGATACCGAGATCGTATCCGGCGACGTTCTATAAATGCATCACAAAATATATAACAAAGTGAGAATTTCTACCTCTCGATGGTGTACGCATATTCGGTTTCCGAGCTCTGCACGAGGATTCAGGACAGGATAGCCGCCGATGTCAGGCTTCATGATATCTGGGCGAAGGGGGAGCTCTCCAATGTCGTCAACCACAGCTCCGGCCACAGGTACTTCACGCTGAAAGACTCTGAGGCCCAGATATCATGTGTTATGTTCAGGAACTACGCATCTGGCGTTGAATTCACGCTCCGAGATGGTCTTAACGTAAAGGTCTTTGGAGATGTCGATTTCTACAAAACAAAAGGGAATGTTCAGCTCCAGGTGCGCGCGATAGCTCTCGATTCTGGCATAGGAAAGAGCGCGATTGAACTGGATATTCTAAGAAGAAAGCTCGCTTCCGAGGGGCTCTTCGCGCCGGAGAGAAAGAGGCCGCTTCCGAGATATCCGGAGAGGATCGGAATTGTGACATCGCCAGATGGGGCTGCTCTGCGTGACGTTGTCAAGGCGATCGGCAGATATCCTGCCAAAATCATACTCTCTCCCGCACTCGTCCAGGGTGAGCTCGCGCCGCAGAGCCTGGTATCGGCTCTCCGGAAACTTCAGGGCAGGACGGATGTCATAATAATATGCAGAGGCGGTGGATCCGCTGAGGATCTATCTCCATTCAACGATGAGTCGCTGGCGAGAGCGATAGCTGAGAGCGACGCTCCGGTGATATCAGCTGTAGGCCACGAGGTGGATGTGACAATAGCAGATCTCGTCGCTGATAGCAGAGCATCAACGCCAACGGCTGCTGCTAGAATCGCGGTTCCTGACGTTGAGGAGTTGAGGGATCGCATCAGGTACCTGGAGAAGCAAATGGCCTGGGCGATGGGCTCGCGCATCGAGAGATCGAGAGCTAGACTGGAGTATATCAGTAGAGGAATTGAGGCCCGAAAGATCTACGAGCTGCTGGAAAGAAGAAGTTTAAAGCTCAGGATTTTATCGAAGCGGCTTTTGGATGCGGAGCTGTCGCTCATCGAGAACGCGAAGAGAAGGCTTGAGATCGCGAAGGCACGCCTCGATTCAGCAAGCCCTCTTGCTGTTCTATCAAGAGGTTATGCGATTGCTCTCAGGCCATCTGGTGTGATATCCCAAGCCTCAGATCTGCTCGAGGGCGAACGCATCAAGCTGGTATTCACTGATGGAGAGGCATGCTGCATGATCGAGAGCGTCAAGCTGAGAGACATATGGAATGAGCGCGAGAAGAGCTTCTGAATTGTGGAATTAAAAGCATCTCGCATGTGTGCTGTGTTGAATAATTTGATGCACTGCGGTCGCAAGATACCAACTCTTATTAAATTTGTGATTCGTGTGAGTTGGCCCTATGCTATTGGATTTCTGAACATTATTCAACACAGCAGCATGTGGGAGAGCTAATATACAATCGAGATGCTCTTGAAGAGGGTGATCTCATGGCAATGGTCCTTGGAATATCAGGAAGCCCGAAGAGCGGCAGGAACACGGAATACCTGCTCCAGAGGGCTCTAAGAATAGCCTCCGAGAGGGGCTACAGGACTGAGAGCGTTCTATCCTCAAAGCTGAACGTGAAGTTCTGCACCGATTGCGGGGAGTGCAGCAAGGGGAACTCATGCCCCATAGATGATGATATGAAGGGTGTTTACGAGCTTCTGGAGCGAGCGGATGGCGTAATAGTAGCCTCGCCCGTATACTTCGGCTCGGTCACAGCCCAGCTCAAGGCTCTATTCGATCGCACCCTTCCGCTGCGCAGACAGGGATTCAAATTGAAGGATAAGGTTGGATGTGCTATAGCGGTCGGCGGATCCCGAAACGGCGGCCAGGAGAAGACGATAGAGGCGATACATGCTTGGATGCACATACACGGCATGATAGTCGTCGGGGATAACAGCCACTTTGGAGGAATCGCGGTGAGACCCGCTGAGAAAGATGATATCGGCCTGGCCACGGTCGATGCCACAGCCAACAAGCTCTGCGATCTCTTGGATCTTAAGAAGAGGGGCGGCTGCTGGAGCAGCGAATGATTATGCTGAGCGTCTACTTCGATGGTCTCTGCAGCCCCAAAAATCCCGGCGGAGTGGCGGCTTACGGCTACCTGGTGTACAAAAACGGAGAGCTGCTGCACAAAGGCTGGGGGGTCGTGGGCGAAGGCAGAGGCATGACGAACAACGTAGCGGAATACGAGGCGTTGCTCGCTGCGATCAAATGGCTCCGAGAGAATCGCTTGGAGGATAGGGTGGTATTCAAGGGCGATTCGAGGCTTGTTATAAAGCAGATGAGGGGAGAGTGGAGTGTAAAATCAGAGACATCCAAGCGGTACGTTCCTATGATCAAAAGGCTGCTTGAAGGCATTGACTTCGAATTCCTCTGGATCCCGAGAGAGGAGAATGCTGAGGCGGATTCGCTCTCCAAATATGCTTATGATGCGTACAGGAGCAAGAGATGAGCGGGAACGCATTCGGTAAGATCTTCAGGGTTATGACCTGGGGTGAGTCACACGGCCCTGCAGTAGGCGTTGTGGTCGATGGATGTCCGGCCGGGCTTCCGTTAAGCGAGGATGATATTCAGAGAGAGCTGGATCGAAGGAGGCCTGGGCAGAGCAGGATCACAACAGAGAGACAGGAATCGGATAGAGTCTCCATGCTGAGCGGCATATTCGAGGGGTTTACGACTGGAACGCCGATATCGATGCTTGTCTGGAATAAAGACGTTATGAGTTCGCATTACGATTCGATAAGGCACACCCCCAGGCCGGGGCATGCGGATTACACATACCAGATGAAATACGGCATACGAGACCATCGAGGCGGCGGGAGGGCATCAGCCAGGGAGACCGTGGGGAGGGTTGCAGCAGGAGCTGTTGCAAAAAAACTACTATCATCGCATGGGGTCGAGATCTTCGGCTATGTAAAGGAGCTCGGCGGGATCAGAGCTTCGCTGCCCGAATGGACATCGAGGGGAGATATAGATCCAGCGGACATCCGCGATCTCAGGGAGAAAACGGAGTCCAACCCGGTCCGCTGCCCGGATCTCGATGCCGCATCGAAGATGCTCTCCCTGATCGAGTCTGTCAGAAGGGAGGGCGACAGCGTGGGCGGCATCGTGGAGGTGATAGCCACCGGCGTGCCAGCGGGGCTTGGAGAGCCCGTGTTCGATAAGCTCGACGCAGATATCGCCAAGGCTCTGATGAGCATCGGCGCTGTAAAGGCGGTCGAGATCGGGGCCGGGATCGAGAGCGCTAGGATGAAGGGGAGCGAGATGAATGATCGATTGATTCCAGGCGATCCGGTCTCATTCGATAGGAACAATGCAGGAGGCATCCTGGGAGGAATATCCACAGGCTCTCCTCTGCTCTGCAGGATTGCTGTTAAGCCCACACCCTCTATATCAAAGCCACAGCGGACCGTCGATCTCCGATCTGGTGAGGCCGTGGAGATCTCTATTCACGGACGGCATGATCCTGCTATCCCCCCCAGAATCGTACCGGTAGCGGAATCGATGCTCGCTATATTGTTAGCAGATCACCTCCTCCGCCAGAGATCCTCAAAGATATAGAAGAGACATTTGAGCCGAGCTCATAGCTGGGAATGAAAATGGTCCAGAGGCATTTTGTACCGATAGCATGTCTACAACATTGTCCTTGATGCCGGAGGGGAAGTTCTGATGCGAAAGGAGTTTCACACGCTCATCAGCTTGGACAAGGCGCTCGAAATCGTTATGAGAAACGCGCCTGAGCCTAGGACGAAAGAGGTTTGCCTTGACGAGGCAGTGGGGAGGGTTATCGCGGAGACGATCATCGCGACTGTGGATGTGCCCAATTTCGATCGAGCATCTATGGATGGGTATGCTGTGAGATCGGAGGACTGTTTACTTGCGGATGAGATCTCTCCTGTTAGACTCAAAATAAAAGGATCCCTCTCGCCAGGCATGATACCAGACATCTCTTTAGAAGCGGGCGAGGCGATAGAGATCTCAACGGGCTCTGTTATGCCAGAGGGAGCTGATGCTGTTGTGATGGTGGAGCATGCTGATGCTCTCGACAACTGCGTAATGATCAGAAGGCCCGTCCACCCCTGGGAGAACGTGCAGAGAAGGGGCGCGGATATCTCGCTTGGAGAGAGGGCTATAAACTCTGGCGCCATTCTGGGAGCGAGGGAGATAGGTCTTTTAGCAGCTCTCGGTCGAAAGAGGGTGAATGTGAGATACCTCAGGGTGGGCGTTGCCTCGACTGGCGATGAGCTAGTGGAGCCGGATGATGAGCTAACTACTGGCAAGATATATGATGTGAACAGCTACACGATATCTTCTGCGCTCAGACAGATCGGCGCGGAGCCCGTGGTTTACGGGGTGGTTCCTGATAGCTATGATGCTCTCGCAGAAGTAATAGCATCTTCGCTCATGGAGTGCGACATGTTATTGTTGAGCGGATCTACATCTGCAGGCGTTGGGGATATGCTCTACAGGGTTATCGAGGATCTCGGGAGGATCGAATTTCACGGCATAAATCTCAAGCCTGGCAAGCCCACACTCTTCGGCATCGTTGGAGAGAGGCCCCTTATCGGCCTTCCAGGTTACCCGACGAGCGCGCTCACGGTATTCTGGCAGCTCGCGGCTCCGATGATCATGCGCTCTCTCGGCCTGCGTGCTATCCATAATTCTGTAAGAGCAACGCTTGCCAGGCCTTTCAGGTCCGAATCGAGGCGGCAGATGCTGCCTGTCATGCTAAGGAGAGGCAAGGCATATCCATTCGATAGGGGCAGCGGCGCCATCACAACTCTCGCTTTGTCAGATGGAATAATCGATATCCAGGCGGATAGGGAATACATCCATTCAGGTGAGGAGGTGGATGTGTATCCATTGGACTTCCCCTTCGCCCAGGAAGGGTCGTATCTGATCGTTACCGGAGAGAACTGCGCGATTCTAGAGAATGCGCTAGAGCAAATGCACATCGATTTCAGATATATGGTAAAAAGCGCCATCCATGCGATAGCCGATCTCCAGGATGGCCTCGCGGATATAGCGTGCTTATCATCTTATGAATCAGAAGTGAATGGCGATCTGGTAGTGATGAAATCCTACAGGAGAGAGCTCGGGCTCATAGCGCGAGAGGCAGAGATTCTTTCGAATTACAAAGATGCCACCTTCGCTGGATGGAGCAGAGATGCAAAGATGAGCTCGATAATGAACTCCCTGCTCCCTGGGGTCAGAACATCATTAAACGTCAAGACGCATGTGGGCGCGGCGCTCGCTGTAGCCACAGGAGAGGCAGATATCGCACTGGCCTCGCGAGCCGTGGCTGAGAGCTACGGCTTGTACTTCCATCCGCTCGCAGAGGATGAGATCTCGATAATAGCGAGAAGGGAGAATATGGAGGAGATGTCTGGCATCCTGGCGTGTTTGAGAGGCTGAAAAGAAATGTAGCGCGCCATAAACAGTTGATGGTGAAAAAGATGCCTGAAAGCAAAGTAAATAGGAATCCTCTGAGGTTTTTGCAGATACCAGTGCCCATTGACCACAGTAATCGGCATGCTACAGCTCCATATGCCTAAATCACGGCGCGTTCGGGTGGATACGATCGAGGATTCCAAAAAACCTTTTGGTATAGAATTTCGTTGATATAAGTAGGCTGCGACATGCGCAAATCTTAGAGAGAAGGTGGATAGGAATTGTAGATCTTGATGTCAGATGGATACGCCTTCCAGTTATTGGTTATCAGAGCGAATTTGCGCTTATTCGGACAGCATCGCTGGATCCCTCCCAAAATATAAATAGATGAAGTGTATAGAACGTCTTGAGTAGCATTATAAGGTTGGGGGTAGTATTGAAGTTATACCTGCATCTGTTGATACTGATGATTTTTCTGGATGTCGCTTTAGGGGCCATAGGCGATGGCGGCGTCCAGGGTTATTCAGATCTTTCACCACTTGATAGCCCTATATTTATTAGTGGAACAGGACAGAGCAATCAGCAGAGCTCAGAATACTCCAGACCACCTGCATCTGATGGCTCCAACATCTGGCAGGGGCAGCAGCCTTGGAGCAGCCTGGAGAATGTTCTGGGGGGGTTTTCCGCAGCTCCAGAGGCTCAAGGGCCTTATAGCGAGCACATGACCCCCACAGATCTAAAGCTGGAGGAGCCGAGCGCGGAGAGCTTCCAGCCTGCGGGGAGCTTGGACTTCAGCTCAGCCTCACCTCCAGCAGGAGCATCATTCGGAACATCTGGCGTCTGGTACTGGCCCGGCTCCTCGAAGTCGATGAATAGGCTTTATGTTCAGACATCATCAGGTTTTGTGACTGTAGCAGGCTGCAGACTCGGTGGCTATCTTCCTCTCTGGGCGCAGATAGCATCTGCAGGAAACCTCTACACATACGAGTGGTATCCGGGAAGCGCAACCCCAAAGGTGCGATGGTGGGGATGGTCCTGGCCGGGATTTAAACGAGGCTGGTTCCATGGCGACGCTCCTGGCTGGCATATAATATGCTATTACTGCAACGGATGGTCGAATTACGTCTACATCTACGTCTGGCCCTCTACAACTTTGGTACAGTCGAACACAAATATAGTCCAATCGGTATCCAACGTCCAGGGATCGAATGTTGTGCAATCTGTCTCAAGCGTACAGGGCGCGCCGACGCCTCCTGATTTGAATACAGAGCAGCTCATACTGCCGGAGGCCAGCCAGATATATCCGATATGCTCAGGTGATGCATGTACCTCTACGGTCAATCCCGTCTTTCCGAAGGTCGCATCTTGCAGATGCCCGGAAGAGAGATGCGGCTGCAATAGATATTACATTCAGCTATGGCCGAATAAGCTGGTCACCACAGCAGGAGTTGTAGAAGGAGAGTGGCTTCCGCTCTGGTCAAATATAAAGCGGCCTGGATACTATTGGTCCTACGAATGGGCACCATGCGGCCGGTTCCCGCGAGGGTACTACTGCGCGCCCGATGTGAAGGGATTCGGATACAAGAGAGCTGGCTGGTTCCCGACGTGGTTCTACGGAGAGGAGATCGGATGGCATATCCTCGCCTACTGCACGACTGACTGGTCGAATTACATATACATCTACGTCTGGCCTCGGTCCGGCCATAGCTCATCAGGTGAATGCCCTCCCTATGCCTTCGACTGCTCAAAATCCCACCACGAAGCTAGCGAATGCTCTCCCTATGCGTTCAGCTGTTGAGTGGTGTTCAGATTCAGCGCGAAAGGAGGGCGGAAACCTGATTTTTTAATACATTTTATTTTATTCCCCGCAGCTCGCTGCGGTTGGGATGAGCTTTGAATATACTCGCCCTCGGACTGAGGGTATATCCGGGGAGATACCGGCTAACCGGATCCGTGAAGCCTTTGACTTCCTTCGTCGAAGGGCTCCGACACGCAGCTTGCTGTGGGTGGAGGTCACACGTGTCGGGCTTTCATAACACAGCCGCTGCTGCACCTGAGGGAACGATCGTATTCTTGTATTAATCGCAACCGTTCGTCCAATCGGAGCTCTGCGATACACAAATAGATATCAGCCAATTCGCTCCCTCGCGGATCGCGCTCTTTGGATGTCTTCTGGGACATGTCCTAATAAGGATTAAGTGTTTCTGACATGCAGAAGCGTAACAAGCTGGCCTCAGCGCTTATCCGGACAGATCCATCTTCTACACGGTCTTCTATAAATATCTACAAGTTTCAAAACAAATTATTTATATGATTACGTTATTTCTATTATATGTAAAAGTTCTTTGGTTAATGGTGGTCTGTAATGAAGGATTACACTGTGAAGGTGCTGGACGAGCGGGATCTGGAGTTCATTGAGGCGCTTAGAAGCCTCGGAGTTCAGAGAAATGTTGCGGCTCTGGTCACATATCTATCCAACGCAAAGGAGGTATCATCGAGAGAGATCGAGATGGGCACCGGCCTCAGACAGCCAGAGGTGAGCATCGGAATGAGGTTTCTGAGGCAGAACGGCTGGATAGAGGAGAGGGACGTCAAGGGAGAGGGAAAGGGCAGACCAATGAAGGTTTATACTCTCAAGGTCACGATAGATGAGATCATAAAGCACTTCGAGGATATGAAGCTGAAGGAATCCGCTAAAGCGATGGAGTCCATAAGAAAGCTCAGAGAGCTGACATCTGCAACTTCATAAAGAGGCCGAATCAGTTTGTTGTAAAAGATCTATCGTCAAGGTCGTGATGTGAATTACTGAAATGTGCAAAGAGCAATAGATCTCGATTATCAAGAGCCGAATGGCGGTGCTCTGCAGATATTCGGTAGCTCACACACGACCACGATCCACCGATCGATTCTTTCATGACATTTCAAGAATCGATGTGCGGTAACATTAATTGTTTAGCACAGCGCTCGGGGGAAAATATAATAAGGAGATGTACAAATAACATGTTGCTAGGGAGTAGCTGAGCAGCGGTGATAATCCTTGCGAGGTTCTGTTGGATTTATCGTAGGGGAGACGAGCCCACTGCACTTCAAGTTTCTGATATCCCGCACTGTTGGCAGGGGCGACTATGTAAAGGTCAAAGGAGAAGGCAAGGAGTGGATGCTTGCCCAGGTCGAGGAGATAAGGAGATCGAACGCGGCATACAGCATCGCTCATATGGAGAGAGGCTACACCCCCAATCCAAAGGAATGGGTTTTGGCTGATGCCAAGATTATAGGGATCCCATCAGACGGCAGGATCAGATCGCCCACGACACCGCCCAGGCCCGGCGAGGAGGTTTTCGCAGCGGACGACAAGATGATAGCTCTCGCGCTGGGTCTTGCGAAAGGCGATATGTACATAGGTCTACTCAAGGGCCACGATCTCAAAGTCGAGCTCGACGCCAACACCCTCGTCCAGAAGCACTGCAGCGTCCTGGCGAAAACAGGTAGTGGCAAGTCGTATACAGCTGCTGTGATCCTCGAAGAGCTTCTCGAAAAGGGCGTGGCGCTTCTCGTTATCGATACCCATGGCGAGTATGGTTCGATGAAATACCCCAATACCCACGGGGATTTCAATAGATTTAAGGTAAAACCAAAAGGATACAACATAACGGTTTATACGCCTGCGAATCTTGTGATGAATCCAAGAGCAGACAGGCCGTTCAGATTCGACGGGATCAACCTCTCAGCCAGGGATATAGCGAGGATGCTACCTGATGATCCGACCAACGGGTCTGTAGCTCTTCTCTATGAGGCTATAGCAGCCCTCAGATCTGAGACGTCCAGCTATGATCTAGAGGACGTTATAAAACAGGTCGAGAAATCGAGCTCGAAGGCCAAATGGACTCTCATCGGACAGCTGGAGCAGCTCGTAGAGATAGGCATATTCTCAGGAGAGCCGACCAGGCCCGAGGAGCTCCTTCAAAGAGGCCATGCTTCAGTGATAGACATGACTGGGGTCCCACAAGAGATGCAGCCGATGATCGTTGCCAAGCTTCTCTCGGATTTATTCGAGGCCAGAAAGCTCGGAAGGGTCTGTCCTGGAATGGTGGTCATCGAGGAGGCCCATAACTACATACCTGAGAGGGGAACGGGAAGGGCCGCGTCCACATCCATAATAAGAACGATCGCAGCAGAAGGTCGCAAATTCGGCATGGGTTTGATGATCATCAGCCAGAGGCCTGCTCGTGTCGATAAGAACGTGCTCTCTCAATGCAATACGCAGATAATAATGCGTGTAACAAATCCAAACGATCTGAAGGCGTTATCCAAAGGGCTTGAGGGCATGAGCTCTGAGCTTGAGGAGGAGATCAAGCGTCTGCCGCCGGGGACAGCGATGATAGTGAGCAACGAGATCGAGAGGCCGATAATCGTGAACATAAGACCCAGAAGATCGAGGCACGGTGGTGTGAGCACTCCGATAGTGATGGAGCATCAGATGAAGGGCAGCATGCCAAAAAGAGAGAGTAAGGCTGGCGCCGGTCTTTTCCTGAAGAAGGTTCTGGGCTCGAAAGGCTAGACCTTCTCATAGACCAGCTCGAGCTCTGAGCCCTTCCAGCTGAATCTCGGCAGTGAATGCCGTTTGGGCGCGCGATCCCTGAGGGCATGTACCACGAGGGGCACCGTGATCGTCGCGTCTGAGAAGACCTGTGCCATCCTGGCCTCTCTATCCACCTTCCCCCATGATACTGCCTCGCTGAATGTGCATCCCGAGAGGCCGCCGAAGTGGGGGTTGTCTGTCGTGTACTGGATTGCATATGCATGTCCGCCCGTGTAGGTGCCCATCAGCTCCGAGATGACCTTAGTCTGCTGTATGAAGTTCTTCGGTACCCCGCCGCCTATGAAGACGACTCCCGTCTCCGTTGACTTTTCCGAGATCTGTGTTATCTCATCCACATCTCGTATCTGGTCCACGATGACCTTATGCCCGTTGCGCCAGGCTATCACCATTCCTATTCCTATGGAGCTATCGGATAGGGCTGGCACGAATATAGGCACGCCAGCGCGATATGCCGCGCCCAAGATCGTGGTCTCTGGAAGATCTCTCCCGAGCATCTCCATTATCTCTCTTGACGAATAAGCAATATCTGTTCTGAGGTTTTTCACAAGATCTGAGATGTATTTGTCGGCCTTGTGCAGCTCCGTCTCCGATACAAAGACATCGAATATCCTGTCGATCTTGCATTCGTTGAGGTACGCATCGTCGACGCATGCGCTTCCCCTGTGGTGGATGATGCCTAAACCCTCGCATAGATCATGGAAGAGATTCGCGCCGGTGCTTACTACGCAGTCCACATATCTTCGAGATATCAGAAAAGCGATCATCTCCTGCAGTCCAGCCGGGACCATCGCGCCCGCCAGGCCGAGGAATATTGTTACCTCCTTGCTAAGCATGTTCTCCCAGACCCTGAGAGACTGGCCGAGCTGGCCTGCCTGAAATCCCATCCGGGACATCTCGTATACGAGCTCGCCTATGCTCCTATCAGCCATGGGAATCGTAGTTCTCTCCATCTTCGACTCGGAATGGTTCATAAGCCGGAGGAGGTAGCTGCATGTTTTTAAAGATTGTTGTAATCTGGTAGGGGCTGTCCGTAAGGATCAAGCGTTTCTGACATGCAGAAGCGGTAAAGGTCCGAATCTCTGCTCCCAGCGCTTAGCCGGAAAGGTCCATTCTCCATCAAGCAATATATTAATATCATCGTTGTCTAAAATAATCAGGTTGATCAACAATGCCTCGATATGTATCAATGATCAGATATCTGCTGTTATTCGTGTGCATTTTTGCTCTGGGCGAGGGGAATGTTATAATCAATGAGATCGAGCTGAATCCTCCCGCTGAGCAGCCGTATATTGCAGAATGGGTTGAGCTGTTCAATTCTGGAGATGAAGATGTCGATATAGGTGGTTGGCAGTTGGTTGTTCTCTCGACACTGCCTGGAGAGATGAACACCAACTTCCCGTGGTCTGGTACGATCACTGTACCACTTGGGACTATATTGAGGGCTGGAGAGTACAAAGTGCTCACAGGCGATCCCAGATGGAATCACGGTTATAATGCAACAGCGATACTCTACGATGCCACAGGCAATGAGATCGATGCAACCCCGATGTTGATAGATGATAGAGATGACGGCTATGACTGGTCCAGATATCCCAACGGAACGGATACCGACAGGACATCGGATTGGGCGTACATCCCCTCGACGAGGGGCAAGCCCAATCTTCTGCCGTACAACTAAAAGAGTGTTTTAAAATTGATGGATGGAAGAGCAGGCGTTGGGGATTCGAGATTACGTCCGCTGATCAGGCAGTTCGAGATGAGGGATCTGCCCGAGCTCATGGACCTCAATAAAGAGGTCGGGGGCGGCTACACCCTTGATATCTTCCTCACATTCCACGAATACCATCCTCAGACGATGATAGTCGCTGAGCTGGCAGGTAAAATCGTGGGTGTCGTCATCGGATTCAAGCACACCCCGCTTGAGGGCAGAGTCTTCTGGCTCGCGGTAAAGCCTGCATACCAGAACCGAGGAATCGGACGGCTTCTTTTATCATATATCCTCCGCATCTTCAGCAGGCTCGGAGCGGTGAGCGCGACGCTTGAAGTCCGGATAAGCAACAAAAGAGCTCAGAAGCTTTACACATCCATGGGATTCTATGTTGACAGCGTGATACCCAGCTACTACTCTGACGGCGAGGCCGCCCTTATAATGCGGAAGTCCTTGTGAGATGCTGGAAGCTCTGCTTTCAGCGCTGCTTTCTGCGCTTATCTATCTCAACTACATCCAGCAATGCCATATCCGATCTGCTTTTGATGATTCTGTCTATCAGACCCGCAAAGCCGCATCCATGCCTTCTGCTCAGGACGCTGTTGATCACCACCATCTCTCCGACTCTGAGAGAGACGGTCTCCTTGTCATCGGCCGGAAGTATGGCCTCGCCATGAAGCGATTTTGCAAGCGCATCCGGCTTGGTGCTGTCGATCGGCACAACCCGGAAGTATTTTCTCGTGAATAACGGTCTGCTGCTTCCACCCTCCAGCTTGGATAGGAGAACCCTGTCCTCGAATGGTATGAGATCTGTGTTCTCGACGATCGCTTCTTTATTCATCCCGAGCTCTCCCGGCTCGAGCTCATGAGACCTCCCGCCAATCGGCGTCACATACCAATGCCTGAGCGTCTCGATCGGATACGGATATGTGGGACATCTCATAGTGACCTCCTCTCCGGCCTGAAGACCGGAGTCTTTGCTGGACCCCATACTTCCCCCATCTCTATAAAACTCGAAGATGGCGATAGATAAAATTATCCTCGCAGCTGCTGTGTTGAACAGCTTTGAATTGGTATGAAAATGCCCCGGGCCATTTTCATCATCATGGCTGGAGTTAGCCATTAAGGTTTTTCGGCACTTGCGAGCTATATCTTTACGGGGATTGGCCCCTTCGTCCTAAGACAGCCCCCTTGCGCGTTCGCCGGATTTTATGTGTGCCATGCGCAGAGGCTCTGGTATTCTATGGTGCATGGTGCACCTGAGCACTATTCTGATAGCTGAGTTCAGATCCATCTTATGCCCGGGCGAAACGAAGAGTGGTTTTCTGGACCTCTGTGTTCTAAGCACAGCACCTACAGTCTCGCCGCGGTCTACAAGTGGGGTGTATGAGCCCCGCCTCTCCCCCGGCTGCGAGAAATCCCCGCAAAGCCTCGATTTCGCACAGCCGACGGAAGGGCGATCGAGGAGCAATCCGAGATGTGCTGCCTCTCCGAGCCTTCGTGGATGCGCTACTCCCTGGCCGTCGAATAAGATCACATCTGCCTCATCGATGCCCTCAAGCGCTTTTAGAATGACAGGCCCTTCACGAAACGTCAGCAGTCCGGGTATGTATGGATATACGACAGCCATCTCTGCGAAAGATATATCGATCATGCGCATATCCCTGTAATCGAAGAGCACGGCAGCTGCATACGCCTTGGATCCGGAGAACGAGACATCAGCAGCGGCCAAAGTCTCTACGCGATCTACAGCCCTCATCTCAACTAACGGCGCAAGCATCTCCTGTATCGCAACGGCTTCCTCAGGGCTTGCATCCCATGAATGGAGATCTCTGTGTCTCATTTTCGTAGCTCTCGTATATGCAGCTGGCTAAATATTGATGCTTGATCAGCCAGGATGTGATGAAAGCTTAGATCCAATGCTGGTGAGAATGGGGTCATCAACATTGTGTTGATAGAGTCGAAGTGGTCGGAAGATATCGATTCTGTGCCTGTCCGAATAAGGTTTAACTGTTTCTAAGAAGTGGTAAAGGTCCAAATCTCTGGCCTCAGCGCTTATCCGCACAGTCCTCGATTCCTACCAAAATTGATTTTTGTGAATTGGCACTATTGGATTCCTGAACATTATCAAACACAGCATCATCAACAACTATTCTCATATACGCCTTCTATCCGCTTGCATATTAGATCCCAGTCATAGTGCATGGCGATCTCTCTGCAGCGAGGGCCAGTTCTTTTGGATAGCTCGAGGGCTGAGCGGATTGCATCCGCGAGAGAATTGGCTGTTGGCTCTGCTATCACACCCGTCTCTGGTGTTATCAGATCGCATGTGGCATTCATTCTGTGCCTTACAGTAACGACGGGAACACCACATGCCATTGCCTCTAGAGCCACCATCCCGAAACCCTCTCTTGTTGATGGAAGGACAAAAACGCGCGAGGATTTCATAAGAGCGATCATCTCCTCGTATTCGCGGAATCCGCTGAATATCACGTTATTCTGCAAACCCAGACTTCTCATGAGCTTATGTAGACGCGGAGCCTCTGGCCCTTCGCCGACGATCAGAAGCCTTACATCTGAATCTAAAAACGAAAGAGCCTCAAGAAGCATGTGGAGATTTTTATGTGAGATCAGCCTTCCCGCGAATATGAGATCGTGTTGCTCTTCCGCTGGCGCGATGGAATCTATGTATTTGAAATCGATTCCATTCGGCACAACAATGCTGGTCGCGCCCAAATCGCGCAGCTCCCTTTTCGTCATCTCGGAGACCGCGATGTTATTTTCGGTCAATTTTGCTGTTGCTCTCTCAACAGCGCTGCCGAGATATCCAGCAATGCCCAGATACTCCAGCCAGTAGGCCCCCCAGACCTCATGCCAGGTTATGAATAGTGAGGATCTCCTCGAACGAAGCCTTGCGGAGAAGCACGAGAGATACGGAAACTCTTGACAGTCTATAACATCGAAATCTCTGCTCAGACCTCTGAGAACTCCGAGGGAGAACAGAATCGCCTCTTTTATCGATCTGCGATCCTTCGCGTATAATGAATACGCCGGGCATACTGCATGATGGTGTACCCCTCCGAGAGAGATATGCTTCTCCCTCCCCCACCATCTCTCGCCGTAACAGTGAACCTCATGTCCCCTAGAGGCGAGCCTCTGAGAGAGCTCATAAACCCTTCTCTCAGCCCCTCCCTTGATCCAAGGGTAAACCGCATCGTAAACATATGCGATTCTCATTCAAAAACACACCCAACTGATCAATCTCTGTTGTTTGTGAGTATGAAGAGGCTTATCAGCATGCCGGAGAAGATGGTCTGGATCCCGATGATAGAGAGTATCAGTGCCATCATGGCAGTCTGGACCTCTGCAAGTGATCCAAGACCGGAGGATATCCAGCTCAAGAGGACCTTTGCTCCCAGCGATAAGCCTGCGAATACGAATGCGGTTCCTATTAACATCTCCTTCTCGAGCGAGTGATAGCTGAGCAGTTTCCTCGCAAAACTGCTGTTGCTGATGTTGTTTATAGCTGCAAACACGGAGAAGTGCACGCCCGCCAGAAACGTCTGATAGCCTATGAAGAGCAGCAGGCTCCCAAGAATCAGAGAGTGTGCTCTGAGCTCTGATGATCTGGATACGAGGAGAACCCATGCGGTCAGCATGGCCCCCATAACCATGGTCACGGCACCTGGAGCCATGAGAAACGGCACCGGCTGATAGAGCATCATGAATCTCAAGTGCCGCCAGCCATCCGAGAACGAGCGCAGCTTGGAACCGCCCCTCCGCCTGGGATAATAGTCTATGGGCACCTCCGCGATCTTCAGCCTCTTGCGGGAAGCCTCGACAAGCATCTCCGAGGCGAACTCCATGCCGGTCGTTTTCAGTCCCAACTTCTTTAGAGCATCTCTCTTTATAGCTCTCAGTCCGCAATGGGCATCCGAGACCCTTATGGAGTAGAGGTGATTGAGGATCCATGTGAGCAGGGGATTTCCGATGTACTGGTGGAGAGCGGGCATCGCCCCCGGATGTATTCTGCCGCGAAGCCTGCTGCCCATCGCGAGATCCGCTCCCTCATCGAGCAGCTTTACGAGCTTAGGTATATCCTCAGGTGCATATGTCAGATCTCCGTCCATCAGGATTATGTAATCACCTGATGCCATTTCAAAGCCGCGAAGATACGCCTTTCCGTAGCCGAGCGCATCCGATCTCACAACATGGGCTCCACAGCTCTCAGCGATCTGAGGCGTCTCGTCATTTGAGCTGTCAACCACTATTATCTCCCACTCGTCAGCGATCCTCTCCAAGACCGTGCGCGAACGTCTTACGCACTCGCCGATCGTCTCAGCCTCGTTCAGAGTGGGGATGATTAGACTCAAAGAGCGCACAGAGAACCAAAGGCGTATGGAGCTTATAATAGTTTGTCATCGAGGTCGTGGACCTGTCCGAATAATGATTAAGTGTTTCTGACATGCAGAAGCGGTAAAGGTCCAGATTTCCTCAGAGCTTATCCGGACAGGTCCAGGTCTTCTAAGATTAGGACGAAGGCAGGGCCAATCCCCTTAAAGATACAGCTCGCAATGCTGTGTTGAATAATTCGAGGCGATGTGGTCGCTGGATATCTACTCTTATCAAAATTTTGATTCGTATGAATTGCCCTTATGCTCTTGGATTTCTGAACATTTCAACACATCAGATCGCAAGTATCGAAAACCTTCATGGCCTAACGGCCAGCCATGAGGTGTACTATTAAGAGCGATTACCTAATGATTGGTACGCGATTCTGATAACAGATATGATCGAAGCTCCAGAGAAGGTCGAGCATCAAAGAGCAATAGGCGTTGATGTGGAGCTGAAAAACGCTGTTACGATGTCAAGCCGGTGAGACCGTGGAATATCCTACATG
>CAZMZV010000004.1:53419-55618 GCA_964570975.1 uncultured Methanotrichaceae archaeon
GCTGAAAAACGCTGTTACGATGTCAAGCCGGTGAGACCGTGGAATATCCTACATGTTACAAAGTCGGAGGCAGGATGCCCGTCAGTCCGGTGGCGGGAGGAAGTCACACAGTCTTGCGCAACTTACGGATTCACTCGAATTCTATAGTGCCAGGCGGTTTGGGGGTTATATCGTAGACAACCCTTGAGACACCTGGTATCTCGCTCGTTATCCTCGATGATATCCCCTCCAGCACATTCCATGGAAGCTCTAGTACATCAGCCGTCATGGCATCCCGCGAGCTGACGGCGCGAACAGCAACGATCCAGCCGTACACCCTGTTATCGCCCTTGACACCGGTTGCCTTTCCAATAACCGCAGCAAATGCCTGCCACGGCTTGAAGGGCAGGATCTCCTCCTCCACTATCGCGTTTGCGCTCCTTACAACATCGAGCTTCTCTTTTGTTATCTCACCGACGATTCTGACTGCAAGGCCTGGGCCGGGATACGGCATCCTCTCGCTTATCTCCAGCGGCAGGCCCAGAGCTCTTGCAACCTCTCTGACCTCATCTTTGTATAGATCCCTCATCGGCTCGATGATGCCTTTGAACTCGATGTTGAGCGGGAGGCCACCGACATTGTGATGCGACTTTATGCCACCCTCGGACTCGATTCTGTCTGGGTATATCGTGCCCTGTATGAGATACTCCGCGCCTACGCTTGCTGCGACTTCCTCGAAGACCCTTATAAATGTCTCTCCAATGATCTTCCTCTTCTCCTCTGGATCGACGATGCCTTTTAGTGCATTTAAAAATCTATCAGCGGCATTCACCCTCACAAGGCCTAGATGGCTGAAGAGCTCCTCTATCCGTTCGGACTCGAAACGCCTCATCAGACCACTGTCGACATAAACTGGTATCAGATTCTCCCCCAGCGCCTTGTGCGCGAGCACAGCACATACAGAGCTATCGACGCCGCCTGAGAGGGCTATTATAGCCTTACCCTTAACCTCACGACGTATCTCCTCTATTGCCTGATCGATGAAACGCTGAACATCCATACTATCATCAGAAAAACTCACAGGATAATAGGGTTGCGGTATTACCCCGGATTCGTCTCCGTTTAAGGCAGCTAACGATGCTGTGTTGGATGCTGTTCGGCAATTCAACGGCGGAGGGTCAATTTATACGAATCAAAAATTTGATAAGAATCAATGTTTAGCGACCACATCGCCTCGGATTATTCAACACAGCATCTTTTCGGCGCGCCTCTTATCTCGCATCTGGTACTTTAAAGTAGGTAAAGAGAAATTAAAGAGAAATAAAATCAAATGAATAACCGGACTTAGAAACGATTTCGATTCAAGGTGAATTGATGGCCAGAGATCAGAAGGATTATTACTACAAAAGGGCCAAGGATGAGGGCTATCGAGCCAGGTCGGCCTACAAGCTCAAGCAGATAAACGAGAAGTTTCGCATCATCAAGAAGGGCTCTACAGTAGTAGACCTCGGCGCGGCTCCCGGTGGCTGGCTCCAAGTTGCAAAGGAGCTATCAGGTGGTCTCGTAGTAGGTGTCGATATTGAGAACATAGAGCCTATAGAGGGAGTCACCACAATTAAGGGCGATATCACGGACGAGGAGACTCTTGAGCGGATCAGGGATGCGATTGGCGGGAGCGCCGATGTTGTGATATCTGATGCTGCTCCCAATCTCTCAGGGATATGGGATGTCGATCACGCACGATCCGTAGATCTGGCGAGAGCTGCCCTGAGGATAGCAAAACAGCTTTTACGGCCTGGCGGCAACTTTTTGGTGAAGGTATTCCAGGGCGATATGTTCAATGAGTATCTCGGCGAGGTGAAGCGCGAGTTCAGCTCCGTGCATTCGTACGCTCCGCCGGCTTCCAGGAAGGAGAGCGCTGAGATATACGTCATCGGAAAGAAGCTTCTCACCGCTCCTGTCAGGCTGGACGAGATATACGATGTGATGATAGATTCGACGGGTCGGAGCGGTGATGGTATAGCTATGATAAAGGGGTTCGCGGTAATCGTAAAGGGAGCATCGCCTGGAGAGAGGGTGAGGATAAAGATCTCTGGCGTAAAGAGGAACTTCGCTTTTGCTACGATCGAGGAGAGGTTGTAGAAGAGGTTGCGATTTATGATCCTGGGGCAACAGATATAAATTATGATCATCTCCAGGTTGAAGTCATGCCGGGGTGGC
>CAZMZV010000005.1:0-5417 GCA_964570975.1 uncultured Methanotrichaceae archaeon
GCGGTGGCCGTATCAAAGCGGAGAAGCTCATCCGTAAACTTAATGCCGTCCATCCTTCTGAGGCATCTTCTTATGTTGATCATGAGGCTGATACTCACGGCTCCGCCATGCTCTGATAGATCCTCTCTAGAAGCGGCGTTGCAGAGACGCTGTTCTTCTCCAGTCCTAGATCATCCGGCCCCAAACCGAGAGCAATCCCTGCAAGCTGTGTGACATAGAGCACTGGAATTCCGAGATCAACGCCATACCTCCTCTCAATGGCGTTCTGCTTTGCATCAAGCATCAGATGGCATAGGGGGCAGACGACCATTATGGCATCTGCACCGAGCCGCTTCGCGCTTCTGAGTATGTGATACGTGCTCTCGAGGGCAGCATCCTCTCTTGGCATGAATATCGGGCCGCCGCAGCAGAGCATCTTTAGCGGCGACTCCACGGGCTCGGCTCCAAATCTGCGAATTAGATCCTCCAGGATACGGGGGTTCTCCGGGCTGTCTATACCGTTGGCTGGCCTGGTAAGAAGACAGCCGTAGTAAGCTGAGAGCTTGAGACCCCTGAGCGGTATCGGGAGTTCTTTCTCCTTTAGCGCCTCTGCGATCATCTCTACGACGTGTATCACCCTTGCGCCTTTGTAATTTTTAGCCAGAAGCGCGTTGATCCGGGATCTAAGACCGTTATCATTGAGCCGATTTACCGCAATGCGCAGGTTGCTGTAACATATGGAGCATGTTGTCATTATCGTCAAATCGCTCTGGACGAGATTCCTCGCAGCAAGGGCTACCGCCAGGGTCTCATTGGAGACGTGTGTTGCGCCGCAGCAGCTCCAGTCGTCCAGCTCGACCAGCTTTATTCCGAGAGCCTCGGCCACTGCCCGGGTGGAGACATCGTATTCGCGTCCGGTAGCCTTCGAGACGCAGCCGGGATAGTATGCGATCTCACTCATTCTCAAGCTCCTCGAAGATGCGATGGATCTCATCCATTCCCCTGACATACCCTGAATCGAGGGCGATCTTCCCCTTTGAGAGAAGCTCTATGCCCATATCCATTATTGGGACTGCAGCGGCCGGATTTTCTAGAGCATACAAAGCTGAGAGGAGAAGCTCTGAGATCCTCCCCCGCTCCCTGATCTGATTCACGAATATCCTCTCAAAGGCCTCATCCCTCCCTCTGAGGCCCTCGCGTTCGTATATATGCTTTAGAGCCGAGACCAGAGCCTTCGGCCTTATGCCTCTTGGACATCGTACGGTGCATAGCAGGCATGATGTGCATAGCCATATCGAATCGCTAGCTAACGCTTCCTTCTTCCTTCCATCCAGGACCAAATGGACCAGCATTCGTATGCTCCTATCCATCAGATGCGCCGTCGAGCAGCTTGAAGAGCACGTGCCGCACTGGATGCAGGTTCTTATCTCCTCGCCCGCTAACCTGACGACCTCATAGGTGAAGTTCGCATCCCTCTCCTCGAGATCCAATCAGGATACCTCCTGAGAGCCTGCTTTCATCCTGGACGCGATCTTTCTGGCGGCCTCATCAGCCGGCGCCCTCTCCCAGAGGTACCTGACCTTCGGCTTTCGCATAACATCTTCTATACCACTCAGACTCTCATCAACAAGCCGAAGTGCATCCGGATCTCGTTTCGGCATCTCGATAACCACCGGAGGAGGTCTCTCGACGGCCGGCGGAGAGAGAGCTCTTGATATATCAGGCCTCCTCTTCTCTCCAGTGAGAATAGCCCTGATCGCGTCCTTCCACTCCGATGCCCACGGAGTCTCCTTTACTGGGGTATGCGATACATTCGTCCTTGAGACGTCTATGCCGAATAGATGGCATGCATTAGCACACGCGCCACAGAGTATGCACTGGTCCTTCACCACGCCGATCTTGCCGTCTTCATCGACATACCAGCAGTCCGTCGGGCAGACGTTGAAGCATCCATGGCATCCTATGGGATCGCATTTGACCATGCGCTCTTCGATTATCTTTATATCGCCCTCGAACGGTTTCACGACATCCATGGCATCGTAGGGGCATACTATAGCGCATCTTCCACAGCCTATACAAAGCGTTTGATCGACGTCTATGCTCCCTTTTAGCTCCAGCTTTGCATCAAGAGGTACGCCCTTTACGGAGATCGCTTCCTCTGGGCATATGCCAACGCAGAGCTGACAGTAGTCGCACAGATCCTCATCCACGAGCAGCTGCTCGTACGGCTTCAGATCCCTTGGATCCAACTCCTTATCGAGAAGCACAAATGCCTTGCAGAATCTTGCACATATCCCGCAGAGATTGCACTTCTCTCTGTCTATAGTTATTTCTCCCTCAATCCCCTCTCTCAGCGGCCCGAAGTCCTCTCTGGTTTTGTTGAATACTACGGTTATCGCCTCTGTTGGGCATACCGGCTCGCATAATGTGCAGGGCAGGCACCTCTCGTTCGGCTCCGCTCTCCGCAAGAGTCTCGGATATCTATCATCGTTCTTTATGTCGTTACCATTTATTGTGAAGCTGTAGGCATTGACGGGACAGAAGTTGGCACACATACCACAGAAGACACATGCATCGAGGTCTATGAGCACAGGAGGAGCGTCCAAGCCTGTCGCGATCTCCAGGAGCGGGCCGAGCTGAAGGGCCTTGGCTGGGCAGAGGGATACACATATACCACAGCCATTGCATCTCTTGTAATCGTAATCGAGGATCTTTGTTATATCTCCGCTTCTCTGTCTGCATCTTATGTGTGTGCCCTCGACCTCCATATCCTTCTCTATCTCAAGCATCTTCAATCCTTCCCCGGAGGCAGTGCTGCCTTTAACTCTGTTCCGACGGGGCCGAGATCGCGGAGCTCCTCAACGAACTCCTTCACATTTCTGGCCAGGATCTCCCCCTCGCTGGCTGCGCACCACACGACCTTGAGCCTTCTGGGATCTACGCCGATCTCCTTCAGGAGCCCCTTGAGAACCTCGGCCCTCTGCAAGGCTTGAATGTTTCCTTTGACATAATGGCATTCGCCTATGCGGCAGCCCGCGATGAGAACTCCATCCGCCCCACGCCTTAGAGCCTCGAGCACGAAGCTCGGATCGACCCTGCCGGCGCACATAACCCTTATGACGCGTATATTTGTCGGATACTGGATTCTGGAGGTGCCGGCGAGATCAGCACCGGCATAGCTGCACCAGTTGCAGAGGAATCCGAGTATGAAGGGATACTCTCCTTTTACTGCTGTAGCAGCCCTTATCTGGGCAAGTATCTGCTCATCTGAGAAAAGACGCATCTCTATCGCATCGACGGGACAGGCCGCAGCACATGTGCCGCACCCCTTGCATCTCGCCTCGTCCACAAAGGCCGTGTCCTTTACGCTTATCGCTCTGCTCGGACATGTATCGACACAGAGCTTGCATCCAATGCATTTCTCCTTGTCCACAAAAGCCACGGTGGGATCGAGCTCTATCTCGCCCTTGATCAAGAGCTGTAAGGCTTTAGATGCGGCTGCGCTGCCCTGAGCTATCGATACCTGTATCTCCTTCGGGCCGGAGGCGCAGCCCGCTATGAAAACACCGTCGATGTGAGACTCCACAGGTCTCATCTTCGGATGCGCTATCTCGAAGAACCTGTCAGGGCGTCGAGTCAGGCCCAGCAGATTCCCTATGACCTCTGCATCTTTGTTTGCCTCTAGTCCTATCGAGAGCACCACGAGATCGTATCTGCGCATAGAGGTCTTTCCGAGAAGCGTGTCCTCGTAATGAACATACAGACCATCATCGCCCTCCTCGATGGATGAGACGCGCCCCCGAATGAACCTTATCCCGAGCCTCTGAGCTCTCAGGTAGAACTCCTCGTATCCCTCACCACCCGCCCTTATGTCGATGTAGTGAATTGCAACATCCGCATCAGGATACTTCTCCTTTATGAGCTGCGCGTTCTTGAGGGACGCCATGCAGCATATCCTGGAGCAGTAGGGATTTCCGACCGTGACATCCCTAGAACCCACGCACTGTATGAACGCCACGGATCTCACGACCTCTCCTGTTGAGGGCCTAACCACCTCCCCTCTGGTAGGGCCTGCGGCATTCAACATCCTCTCTATCTGGAGGGTGGTGACCACATCGCGGTACCTTCCGAAGCCGTACTCCTCCTTTCTCCGCGCATCGAATGCATCCCAGCCGGTGGCGACGATTATCGCGCCAACATCGAGCTTGAACTCCTCAGCTGTTTGGTCGTACTTGATGGCATCCGCGGGGCAGGCCTCCTCGCAGAGCCCACACCCTATGCAAGCGTTTGTATCTATGCAAGCGACGAGAGGTACCGACTGCGGGATCGGCATGTATATCGCCTTTCTCTTTCCCAAGCCGAAATCGTACTCGTTCGGCACCTCTACCGGACATGCACTCGAGCATTCATTTATGCAGCCCTTGCAGAGGTTCGGATCCACGTACCTCGGCTTCGTCACCCCCGTGACCCTGAAATGACCCACGGTTCCCTCTATGGCGAGTATCTCTGAGTAGGTCATCAGCTTTATCAGAGGATGTGAGTATACCTCGGCCATCTTGGGGGCCAGGACGCAGATCGAACAATCGTTCGTGGGAAATACATCGGTGAGAAGCGCCATGTATCCGCCGATGGTTGGCTTGCGCTCGACCAGGTACACTCTCAGGCCAGCGTTCGCAAGATCGAGCGCGGCAGAGATACCAGCAACCCCACCGCCTATGACGAGGACGTCCCTGCTCACGGGAACGCTCTCAGGCTCTAGTGGGTGGAGAAGGGCCGCCTTGGCAACGGCCATTGCTATGAGATCCTTCGCCTTCTGTGTAGCTAGTGCTGGCGAATCCATATGAACCCAGGAGCACTGCTCCCTGATGTTGGCCATTTCGAGCAGGTACTGGTTCAGGCCGGCCTCGCTCACCGTTCTCCGAAATGTCGGCTCGTGGAGCCTTGGAGAGCAGGCTGCTACAACGACCGCATCGAGCTTGAGCTCTGCTATATCATTTTTTATCGTGTTCTGACCGGCATCCGAGCAGGTGAACTGCATGTCTCTGGCTACAACCACATTTGGCAAGCTCTCCGCAAACCTCCTGAGCTCCTCGACATCAAGGGTTGCAGCTATGTTAAGGCCGCAGTGGCAGATGTAAACACCAATACGGGCAGATCCCTCCATCATAACCTCCTTGCGAAAAGTGTAGATGCGAACTGCTCTCGGACATCCATATCTGGATTTTCTTTATCTATGAAATAATTAGCGGTGGTTCTGCAAGAAGAGCCTACAGCAGAGCCGGTCTGCTCATGATCTTCTTTCCCGAAGGATATCTGCTTGCCTGCCTGGAATCTTGCTATCTAGCATCTCGTATATTCTTCCAACTTCGATCTTATGAACTCTCCAGATATCGCTGTGCCCTTGCAGGTGCCGAGGTTTATCGTGATGAGCATCCCCA